>JBHEKU010000199.1:0-5645 GCA_041859205.1 Ignavibacteria bacterium
AATGCCAAGAGTTCACAAGGACAAAATACTACAAATAAATAGGTCAAAAGAAATGGCAGAGGTATTTACACCTTCATGGATATGTAATGCTCAAAATAACTTAATCGACAATGCCTGGTTTGAAAGAGAAGGAGTATTTAATTCTGAAATAGTTTTAAGTAATGGAGCTAAATCTTGGGAAGTCAACCTTGACAAAATTTTATTCACAAAATCAAAATCATGGAAAGACTACATCAAAGACAAACGCTTAGAAATTTCATGTGGCGAGGCACCTTACATAACAAGCAGATATGACAGTACAACTGGTGAGTTTATTTTAGTACAAAATCGTATTGGAATTTTAGATAGAAAATTAAGAGTAATAAATGAGAATACTAAAACGGTAGCGGAATGGCTAAAAGCTGCAGTAGCTGCATACAAAAGCACATACGCCTTTGAATGGCAAGGTGACAGTTTGCTCATTGCTCGTGAAGCAATACTCATAACATTTATTGAAAACTACAAATATCAATTTGACAAAGAGCCATCGCTTAAAAATATTCAAAACATTGCAGATGTAATATCATGGAATGTTTGGCAAATGGACGGTTTAAAAGGTGTCATACCTGATAGCTGTTCAGATATTACAGAAATAAAACAGGATTTATTTGGATTTAAAACACAAGAAACGAATCAATGCAATGGATGTAAGACAAACAATATTTTAAATCATAATGGAAACTATTGCATTATTAAGGACTGGGATGAGAAAGACTTATTAACAAAAGAAATAGGAAAAAGAATCAGGTTTGTTGACCTACTAAATAAATAATGAAACGCTGAATATGGCTAATGTAAATAACATAAACGTTGATGTACTCAACGAATTGATTGTAGGAAGAGTTGAACCTCAGATATATGCTTTTACTACTGAAACTGTGCCCAACTACCTTAAAGTAGGTGATACATATCGACCAATAGAAGTAAGATTAAATGAGTGGAGAAAGCACTTTCCTAAACTTGTAAAGAAGTTTGGAGATATAGCAAAGGTTAATGATGATACATTTTTTAGGGACTATGCGGTTCACTATTTTTTAGAGAATGAATTAAAACGAACTCGTTTAGAAAAAAACACGTTAAAAAATATTCCTCATTACTCAAATGAATTTTTTAAAAACGCAACTGAAGAAGACTTAAAAGAAGCAATAAAAGATATAAAGAAAGGGCATAAAAATAATGACCCGAAATATCAATATTATAGATTTGATGAGAGTCTTATACCTGAAAAGCATACATACAAGCGTGGAGAAATACCGCTGAGACTTCGACCCAATCAAGAAAAAACAGTTGAAAATTTTAAATCAGCAATTAAAAAGCGAAGAACCAATTTGTTGATGTATGCAGTAATGCGGTTTGGAAAAACATTTACATCATTATGTTGTGCTCTTGAAATGAAAGCCCAATTTGTTGTAGTTGTTTCTGGCAAAGCTGACGTCAAAGATGAATGGAAAAAAACAGTTGAAGGTCTTAAGAATTTTGAAGGTTATTGTTTTTTAGAGAGTGATGATTTGCTATCTAAAGACACTATTATAACAGATAAACTAAATTCAAAAGAAAAAATAGTCCTATTTCTAACACTACAAGACCTGCAAGGCGACTCCATAAAGCCAAAGCATAAAAAATTATTCCAAAGTCAGGTAGACTTATTATTAATTGATGAAACACACTTTGGAGCTAGGGCTGTCGAATATGGAAAAGTGCTTAAACAGGAAAAACTAAGCGAAAAAGAAATAAAGAACGAATTAAAGGCTTATGATGATGACATTGAAATATTAGAAGAGAATACAAACAAATATTTCAAATCGAAAGTTCGAATTCATCTTTCTGGAACACCATACAGAATATTGATGAATAGTGAATTTACAAGTGATGACATTATTGCATTCTATCAATTTTCTGACATTGCAGACGACCAAAAAAAATGGGACTTAGAAAACCTGAATAAAGATGATGTAAAGGAATGGGATAATCCATATTATGGATTTCCTCAAATGATTCGTTTTGCTTTTAATCCAAACGAATCTTCCCGTAAAAAGATGGAAGAAATGAAAAAGCACGGAGTAACTTATGCTTTTTCAGAACTTTTTAGACCTCAATCAATAATCCAAGACAAAGCAAAAAAACTGCACAAAAAATTCAAGTATGAAAAGGAAATACTTGACTTGCTCAAAGTGATAGACGGCACAGAAAAAGATGAGAACTTATTGAGCTTCCTAGACTATGACAAAATAAAAGAAGGTCAAATGTGTCGTCATATAGTTTGTGTTTTGCCCTACAGAGCATCCTGTGACGCTTTAGAAGCTTTGATTAGCAAAAACAAGTTTAAGCACCTTAGCAATTACGAAATAATAAATATCTCTGGTGTAGAGAGTGAAAAGGCTTATAAGGACACGGAATCAGTCAAGACTAAAATTAGAAAGTGTGAAAGCGAGAATAAAAGAACTATTACACTTACAGTAAATCGAATGCTTACTGGAAGCACTGTTCACGAATGGGATACTATGCTATATCTCAAAGATACCGCATCCCCACAAGAATATGACCAAGCCATTTTTCGTTTGCAAAATCAATACATCAGAGTATTCAAAGAGCCAAATGGCGATGTGGTCAAATTCAATATGAAACCACAAACATTACTTGTAGATTTCAATCCCAACCGAATGTTCCAAATGCAGGAACATAAATCTCAAATCTATAATGTAAACATTGAGAAAAACGGAAATAGCAAACTTGAGGAGAGAATCCGAAAAGAACTTGAAATATCTCCAATTGTCGTACTTAATAAAAACAAAATACAACAGATTGAGCCTTCTGATATTCTTGATGCAGTTCGTGAATATTCAAGTAGCAGAAGTGTACTAGATGAAGCAACTTCGATTGCTATTGATTTATCATTACTCGATATTGCAGAAATTAAAGCAGAAATTGAGAAACAAGGTATAATTGGTTCAAGGCAAGGAATAGAAATTACAGGGGCTAAAGGTGATGGTGATGATCTTGAAACAGAAGGAGATTCTGGAAGTGGCGAAAATGGTAATGGTGATGTAGGTACCTCAAAACCGTCATCAAGTAATGGTGAAATTGAAATTGACTATAAAGGAAAATTTGCCATGTATTATGCAAGAATTTTGTTTTTCTCATTTCTAACAGATTCAAAGGTCAAATCTTTATTTGAAATTATTAAGTGCATCAAGGAGGATGTAAATAATCTTCGAATTGCATCTAACTTGAAACTTGACAATAAAATACTTTTTCTCTTCGAAAAAAACATTAATCCGTTTATACTAAGTGAATTAGACTATAAAATTCAAAATATAAATACTCTTGCTAATGATACAACTATTTCCCCAATATTGAGGGCTAGTAATGCAATGAAAAAATTTAGTCGCTTATCAGACTCTGAAGTTGTAACACCAGAAATTGTAACGGATAAAATTATTAATCTCCTACCTGAGAGTGACATTAATAGTCAAACAACTTTATTAGATATTGCATCAAAACAAGGTGAATTCGTTTACGCCACTTATAAGCGATTTGGTAAAGAAATAGCAAATAATTTTTACTCTATACCTACATCTAAGATTGCATATGAATTTACTCGTAAAGTTTACACTTTGCTTGAATTAAACATAAGTCATATTGAAGAAAACTTCACAGCATATGACTTAATTAATGACAATAAAATAGTAAAAAAGGTATACTTAAAAATAAACAACAATAATATGAAATTTAACGTAATCGTTGGGAATCCGCCATATCAAGACAAAGGCGGTTCAGGTGGAAATAATGACGCACCTATATTTCAACATTTTAGCAGAATCGCTACAACTTTATCATCTAATTATGCTTCGCTTATAATACCTTCTAGATGGTTTGCTGCTGGTAGAGAAAATCTATTAGGTGATTTTAGAAAGGAGATGTTAAATAATGGTTTAATTGAAAAATTACAAGTTTTTAGTAATAGTAGTTCACTATTTCCTGCTGTCGAAATAAAAGGTGGTGTTTGTATTTATTTGGAAAATAAAAATCACAAAAGCAATCTCTGTTCATTTGAGTTGATTCAAGATGGGCAAATACAAAAAAGTACTATTCAACTTAATGCTTTTGATATACTAATTAGAGAACCAATGCTTGCCGGCATAGTAACAAAAGTTGAAAAAATCAGAAAATCACTAAATATAAAAACTGTCGATACCATAATATCCTCAGATACACCATTTGGCATTCCTTCAAACCCAAAAGAAAGCAAAAAAACACCTTTTAAGGTATACAGTAATTCATCTAAAGAGCATGATGTTCTCTTATTTCATATTGAAAAACTTGTTAGAAAGGTAGAATATGCAAAAAGAAGTGATATAAAAAAGAATGTTGATGCAATTGATAAGTTTAAAGTTTTTATTACAGGTTCAGGCGGTTCAGGTAATGATTCTAAGGTTATGGGATACCCTGAATTTGGACCCAAAAATTCAGTTTGTTCTCAATCATATTTATATTCAGCCTTTGATACGAAAAAAGAAGCTGAAAATTTCATTAAATATATTAAAACTAAATTCTTCCGTTCTATAGTTTCTTCAATAAAAATTACTCAATCTGCTCCTAGTAAAACTTACAAGTTTGTTCCTCTTGAAGATACGAGTTCAAATTCTGATATTAACTGGAACAAATCAATAGAAGAAATAGATATTCAACTATTTAAAAAGTACAAATTAACGAAAGATGAGATAATATATATTGATAAAAAAATCTCGTACATGTAAAAATAATTAGCATATGACAATAAATGATATTATTACTCTTCCTGTATCGCAAGCGGTTATTAATAAAACTGCTACAAATACAATTCGCAAATATAGTCACACTCACAGAACATTAATGTACGGTAGAACTCCAGTTGAATTATTGGATAATATCTATATGGGCGATATGGCTAAAAATTCTCTATTAGAATATCTTAGAGCAAGATGCAATAATCCTATTTCTGATTATGATGAGATTAGAACAGATAATTTCTTAGAGTCAGACCCTGGATGGGATTTCAAAGTTGGAAATACACTAATTAAAGTTGAGGTAAAATCATCAACGCCACCTAATAATGAAAATCATCAAGCCATAATAAACAATAGAGATATAAAAATTACTGCAAGCCATGACAATGGCGTAACAATGATTCCTCCTAATAATTTAGAAAGTGAAATTCACATTCAAGTATACTTCTATGCTCGTCCTTATAGAAACGGATATGATAATTTTCAAGTATTGCAAAATGACTTAAATGTAGATCCAAATTGTATACATCGAATCATTAACTCAGTAAAATATAATGAACCTTTATTTTTTGGATGGAATACTAAAACAAATATCATAAGATATGCGAATACTTTGAGACCAGCTACGTGGACATTTAGTTGGACAACAAGAGTATATTGGAGATGTCCTATTCGTGAAGCAATGACATTAAATGAATTGATTAATTTTATAAATAATAATTAAATAGTTATCGAATATGCTCCTCACAAAAGCACACACGTTGCCAAGTCGCACAAGCCGACACACAAGCCAAAACTTGGCAAAGAGTGTGTCTGCCCCACCCTGAAAAAATTGAATTA
>JBHEKU010000211.1:0-7459 GCA_041859205.1 Ignavibacteria bacterium
ATAAAATATATAACTAAAGTAGAAGATTCAAAGAAATTAAATTCAACGAAGGAGTGCGCTTTAATTATTTCCGCATCAGGAATGGCAGAGTCAGGCAGAGTGCTTCATCATCTTGCAAATAATATCGAAGATAAAAATGCTACAGTTCTTATTGTCGGTTTTATGGCGGAGCATACTCTGGGAAGAAGACTGATTGAAGCAAAAGATATTCCGGGTACTGAAGTAAATATTTTAGGTGATACCTATAAAGCTAATGCAAAGATAGTTGTACTGAATTCTTTCTCCGCTCATGCAGACGGAAAAGAATTGCTGGACTATTTTGATAAGTTCGACAGGAATGAATTAAAGCAGGTGTATTTAGTTCACGGTGAAATCGATAGGCAGGAAGCTCTGAAAAAAGGATTGAATGATTTGAATTTTAAAGATGTGTTGATTCCGAATAAAGGAATGGAGATAGAGGTTTAGTTATGAGTTATGAGTTATGAGTTATGAGTTTATTACGATTATTATGTTAATTGTTAATTGCTAATTGCTCATTGTTAATTGCTAATTGCTAATTGCTAATTGTTAATTGCTAATTGCTAATTGTTAATTGCTAATTGCTAATTGTTAATTGCTAATTGTTAACTGTTAATTGCTCATACAAATCAAAATACTCTTTCGCTGATTTATCCCATGAGAAATCGGCTTTCATTCCGCGGACCATTATTTTTTCCCATTCTTCTTTATCCTGGTAGATATCTATGGCGCGTTTAACAGTTAAGTATAATGCCTGCGGAGTAGCTTCTTCGAATGAAAATCCGTTGCCTGTTTGTTCAAACTCATGGTAGTCAAAAACTGTATCTGCAAGTCCGCCTGTTTTTCTTACAATCGGTACAGCGCCGTATTGCAGACTGTACATCTGGTTCAGACCGCAAGGCTCGTAAAGCGAAGGCATTAAAAACATATCTGCAGCGGCAGTAATTAAATGAGACAGCTCATTATTGTATCCTACATATTCTATAAAATTATCAGCGTAAGCATCAGCCGCGCGCTCAATGAATTCTTCATATTTTTTTTCACCGCTTCCAAGCACCATCATGTAAATCGGAAGCTGCATAAGATCATGAAATACAGGCATGATTAAATCCAAACCTTTTTGTCCTGTAAGTCGTGTTATCAAACCAATCAAAGGAATATCTTCTCTGTATTTGAAGCCCGCTTCCTTTATAAGATGTTTTTTTATTTTATATTTTTCTTCAAGTTTGTCATAGGAATAATCGTGAAGAATGTACTTATCTGTTTTCGGATTCCATTCATCTGTATCTATGCCGTTGAGAATTCCGTAAAGGTCTTTGCTTCTCATCTGAAGCACGCCTTCAAGTCCGGCGCCGTATTCTTTAGTCTGGATTTCTTTAGAGTAGTTAGGGCTTACAGTTGTGAGTACATCGGCAAACCAAAGCCCGGCTTTCAAAAAGCTGAAAGCTTTATCGAGCTCGTAAGGACCTTCAACATAAAAATGCTCCATTGAAAGTCCGGCTTTTTCAATTGTTGCAGGTACAAATCTTCCCTGGTAACCTATATTATGTATTGATAAAACTGTCTTTGTATTTTTAAAAAGTTCGTCCCAGTTGTAGTTAAATCTAATGTAGGAAGGAATAAGTCCTGTCTGCCAGTCGTTGCAGTTAATAATTGCAGGAGACCATTTAAGTCTTTGCATAAGTTCAATACATGCAATCTGAAAAAAGATGAATCGTTCATCTTCATCTTTATCATCTGTATAAGGTTTTCCCCTATGAAAAAAATGCGGGCAATCTATGAAATAAACGTTAACTTCGGAATCAGGAAGCTTGCCTTCCCAGAAATTGAAAGTATAAGTAGCTTCTCCGATTACTACAGGAGTATCTTTAAACTCTTCATTCTGATAAAGACCGTTATCAATGGTTTTTATTGTATCATAAAGAGGCAGGAATACTTTCATATCGCAGCCCAGCTTTTGCAAAGCTTTGGGAAGTGAACCTGATACATCGGCGAGTCCCCCTGTTTTTACATAGGGGAAACACTCAGTAGTTAAAAAAGCTACATTCATTCAGAGGAAATTTAATAGGGTAATTGAGAGAATTAACTATTTATTTCTGATAATTTCTGAATAACAAAATTTATTTACAGCTTCGTCTCTATAAAATACGGGAGCATTTTTCTCCATGTTGGCCAGTCATGCGGCATATCATACCCCCAAAGGTCAAGTGTATGCGGAATTTGTTTTGCATCTAATATAGAAGAAAGTTTTTTGGAAGCATACGGATCTTCATAATTTCCCTGCCCTGTTGCGATAATAATTTTTTTATTATCTCTCATTTGCTCAAGCAAAGTATCATCCGTAAGGTTTGCAAGATAATCGACAGGAGAATTGAAGTAACAGTTGTCATCGAAGTATCCTTTGCTGTATGAACGAAGTGAGTATGCGCCGCTCATTGCAATTGTTCCTGCGATTAAGTCAGGTCTTTTGAAAAATATATTAGCGCAATGCAAAGCACCAAGAGATGCGCCTGTTGTATAGATTGGAACTTCACCGTTGCTGTCATTAATTATAAAAGGAACGACTTCATTATATACATATTCATTGAATTGCTGATGACGTGTAGCTTTATGCTGCGGAGCCATTTCATCGTTCAGCCAGCTTTCGTTGTTGATACTGTTGATAGAAAAAACTTTTATCTTTCCGCTTTCAATATGAGGAGTAATAGCTTCAATCAAATGAAATCTTTCGTACTCTAAATAATCTGCAGCTGCTGTGGGAAACATTAATAGCGCATCACCGAAATCACCGTACACAACTAAATCCATTTCTTTGTTAAGGTTCGGGCTGAACCATTTGTGAATTTCTCTTCTCATATTGTAAGAATTATTTAAAAAATTTTAAGAATAAATGTGGGGTTGAAAATTGGTTTCAATATATAAAATTAACTGATATTTTATAATACAAAATAAAGTAATGAAAAAGGTCAAACTCCATAGGGAATTTGACCTTCTAATTCTAACATTCTTCAAATTTTGCAGTGAAGTGCCGTAAGAATTCCGGCTCTTCAATTATATTCAACCCTTTAAGTTTATCTTTTGTTTTGCTTATTTCAATAAGGACTTCTGCAACATAATCAAAGTGACTTTGAGTATAAACTCTGCGCGGGAATGCAAGCCTTACCAGCTCCATATCTGCAGGAATTAATTTTCCTTTATCATCGTATTTACCGAACATAACGCTTCCGATTTCCACTGCGCGGATTCCGCCTTCCCTGTATAAAGCGCAAACTAATGCCTGTCCCGGATATTTATCTGGAGGAATATGCGGCAGAAAATCTTTTGCATCGAGATAAATCGCATGTCCGCCGGTTGGCTTTATAAAAGGTATATTATTTTTTTCAAGCTTTTCTCCTATGTATTCAACAGAGCGAATTCTGTAGTGCAAATAATCCTCATCCATGATTTCTTTAAGTCCCTGTGCAATTGCTTCAAGGTCGCGTCCGGCAAGTCCACCGTAAGTTTCAAATCCTTCAGTTATGATTAAAAGATTTTTACATTTTTCATAGAGGGATTTGTCATTCATTGCGAGAAAACCGCCGATGTTTGCAAAAGCATCTTTCTTAGCGCTCATTGTACATCCGTCAGCATACGAGAAAGTTTCTTCGACAATTTCTTCGATTGTCTTATCTCTATATCCTTCTTCCCTCTGCTGAATAAAATATGCATTCTCCGCAAATCGGCAAGCATCAAGGAAGAATGGAATATTATGCTTTATGCAAATCTTCTTCGTCTCTCTTATATTTTCCATTGAGACGGGCTGTCCCCCATTGGTATTATCTGTAATTGTAATCATTACCAATGGAATATTTTCCCCGCCGACTTCGTTTATTTTTTCTTCTAATTTCTTTAAATCAATATTGCCTTTGAATGGATGAATCAATGAAGGATGTTTTCCTTCTTCGATATTTAAATCTATTGCTTCACCAAGGTTGAATTCTATGTTTGCTCTTGTCGTATCGAAATGATTATTGTTAAGAATATATTTTTTACTGGAATGGTCTTCAAGTAAAATAGAAAAAAGAATTCTCTCAGCAGCTCTTCCCTGGTGAACAGGTATAACGTAATCAAATCCAAAAATACTCTTTACTGTATCTTTAAATTTATAATAGCTCTTCGAGCCGGCGTAAGATTCATCGCCGTCCATTATTCCTGCCCATTGAAGCGAGCTCATTGCAGAGGTTCCGCTATCGGTAAGCAAATCAATAATTACATCATCGGCTTTTATGAGAAAAGGATTAAAGCACGCTTCTTTTAAAATGACTTCGCGTTCTTCTTTTGTAGTAAATTGGATTTTTTCTACAGACTTTATTTTGAATGGTTCAATTATGGTTTTCATTATTCGAATTATTTTTATATTCAAAAATAATGAAATTACCGCAGGTGAAATATGATTTAGCTCATAATTAGTTGACAGTTTCTAGTTCACAGTCATCGGAAAAATAGAAATTATACTACTACTTATTCGTTACAACTGACAACTGTCAACTGATAACCGACAACAACAAACTATGCCACATCTTCATCTTCTTTCGGTTCATCATCGAAATCAATGCTTCCGCTTATTAGTTTTAGCGGATCTTCAGATGGTAATTCATGCACATCTCTGAGTTTTCTTTCAATAGAACGTGAGCGTGTCCCTACTCTATCTAATTCATTTGTTGCTTCAGTAAGTTTCTTCTTTGTTTTCTCAATTAATGTTGCATAAGTACCAAATTCAGTTTTTACTGAGCTGAGCAAGTCCCAGACTTCGCTCGAGCGCTTACCTATAGCAAGAGTTTTGAAGCCCATTTGCAAGCTGTTCAACAAAGCAGATATTGTGGTTGGACCTGTAATTGTAATTTTAAATTCTCTCTGAATTTGTTCAAACAGTCCCGGGATTCTCAAAACTTCTGCATACAAACTTTCAAACGGCAAAAACATAATTCCAAAGTCAGTTGTATTCGGCGGGTCTATATATTTATCATTTATATACTTCGCATTCTTTTTAATATTTGCTGCTAAATCTTTTTTTGCTGCTTCAATAATTGACAAGTCACCTGTATCATAAGCTGCGCTTAAAGCCTGATAAACTTCTGTCGGGAATTTTGCATCGATTGGCAGCCATAGCACACCCGAGTTATTATCTTTGCCCGGCATTTTGATTGCAAACTCTACGCTGTCATTGCTTCCGATTTTTGTCTTTATATTTTTCCCATATTGGTCGGGAGTTAATAATTGTTCAAGTAAATTCTCAAGCTGGTACTCGCCAAATACTCCGCGCGTTTTTACATTTGAAAGAACTTTTTTCAAATCACCTACTCCTGTTGCGAGGTTTCTCATTTCACCAAGTCCCGAATGAACAAGCTCAAGTCTTTCACTTACAATTTTAAATGATTCACCTAAACGTTTCTCTAATGTAGATTGAAGCTTTTCATCGACTGTTACTCTCATTCTTTCAAGCTGCAATGCGTTATCTTCCTGTATAGATTTAAGTTTTCCTTCAACAGTTTCGCGCATTTTTTCCAATCGTTTTTCAGTCGTATCTGATAATTGTTTTTGCTGCAAAGTAAGCTCTTCGAACTTCTCTCTTATATTTTTGCTGAATACTTCAAATGAATTTGACTGAGAGTTTGTGATTTCTCTCATACTCGATATTGTCGTATCGGAGAAATTCTTGAACGATTTATTTAATTCATCCCTAACAGCTCTTTGCTGCGATGTTAACTCTTCAAACTTTTCTCTAAGATTTTTGCTAAAGACATCGAACGAATTTGACTGGGAATTTGTAATTTCCCTCATACTTGAAATAGTCGTATCGGAGAAATTTTTGAAAGATGTATTAAGCTCGTCGCGTGTTTCTTTTGATGATTTATTAAACTCTTCCCTGTTCCTGCTGATTTCTTCTTTTACCGAGCCTTCTATTCTGCTAACGTTTTCATTCATGTAACTCAGAGTGTTTTTCATTTCTGCATCGCTGCCTGAATCTCCTTTAGGAGATTTCATTAAACTTACAATTTGCAATACTATTACAATTGCTATCAGTATTATTATAACTATTTCCATTTCGTGATTTTATTACTTGTGAGGTGAAGCTACTAATTAAATTAAATTAGATTTGAGATTAAAGTCTAAACAAAAAAGCCCTGAAGAAATTCTCCAAGGCTCTCTTAAATCATATTGAATAAAACCTTATTTTACTAAAATCATTCTCTTTGTATCGGTAAACGATTCCGATTCAAGTGTATAAAAATAAACTCCGCTTGAAAAGTTTTCTGCATTCCAATGTATCTCATAAGTACCGGGATTAATATAATTGTTCAATAATTCACTCACTAACTTTCCTGCAGTGTTATAAATTTTTAGTGTTACTTGTTCTGATTTCGGAACACTGAATTTAATTTTAGTTGCCGGATTAAAAGGATTAGGATAATTTTCAAAAAGCTTATATTCCTTAGGCAGTTCTGAGTTCAGCGTATTTACCCCTGTAATGGATGTAGAAAAATTATAAACAGAGGAGAATGCACCCGTCCCAACAAAGTTAGTTGCCTTTACCCTCCAGTAATATGTTGCTCCAATAATAAGCCGCCCTGAAGGAATAGTTCTTTGCGCAGTCGTTACTGAAGCTGAATCTGTAATTACAGAAAAATCCGATGCTGTTGAAATCTGAACATGATACCTCACGATATTTAGCTGTGATTGCCATGTTAAAGTAGGAGTTAAAGACTGTCCGATAGCTCCATTTGCAGGCAGATATAGAGCTGATGCAATTGGAAGCGCACCTGTTGTTGAAAAATAAAAAGGTGCAGAGAATGCGCTTGAGCCGAATGAATTTGTAGCGTTTACTCTCCAGTAATACGTATTAGCTGTCTGTAAAACGCCTGCAGGAATATAAAATTGTCCTGTAGGCTGATTTCCGGAATCAAGTAGAAGCGTATTAAAATTTGGAGATAATGAAATCTGAAACCTGTGCATGGCTCCTGGTGAAGGATTCCAGTTAAACACAGGAAGTACACCCATATTTACACTTCCGTTGGACGGTGTAGCTAAAGTTGGAACGTTGGGAATTTGCCCGAAGACTGCTTCCGAACACAATCCTAAAATCAATAATAATACTGTTAAAAGTTTTTTCATTTAGAGGTTTTTAACTTTTAAAATTACGGTTTATGATTTCGGGAACGGGATAGCAAAACCTAATTAATCTGGGATTAAAATTCAATAGGTTAATTAGTTTGCAGCATCAAAATAAAAAGCCCTGAAAGTACTCACCTTCAGGGCTCTTAAAAATCTAATGTATAAAGTCAGATTACTTAGTTGTTGAGTATCTTACTTTTGCAAGGCCGACCATTGAGAGAGTTTTTATATAAACCCAACCCATATCGAACTCGAACCATTTTCTTGAAAACTTCGGTGATGCAGGATT
>JBHEKU010000027.1:0-3639 GCA_041859205.1 Ignavibacteria bacterium
CACAACTGAAAATTTTATCGGGTTCCAGCCTTTTATATTATTAGCTGCAACAAATAATTTATCCGATGCAAGTTTTGTCGCTCCGTAAAGATTAACAGGAGCTGCCGCTTTATCAGTTGATAATGCAACTACTCTTTCCACGCTTGAATCAAGACATGCATTGATAACGTTTTCGGCACCCAGAATATTTGTCTTAACGCATTCCATAGGATTGTATTCAGCAATGTGAACGTGTTTCATAGCAGCAGCGTGTATTATGTAATCTATTCCTTTTAAGGCTCTCTTTAATCTGTCAAGATCTCTTACGTCACCGATAAAATATCGTATCTGAGAATACTTGTTTTCAGGAAACTCCTGCGCCATTTGAAATTGCTTCTGTTCATCCCGGGAATAAATTACTAATCGTTTAATATCCGGATTCTCACTTAATATGTGTTTTGTAAGCGCTTTCCCCAATGACCCTGTGCCGCCTGTAATGAGAATAGATTTATTGGAAAGATTCATTTTGTTGTTATAAGTTGAAAAAATAAATGTTGAATAAAAATTTTTATAAACCCTGTAATTCTACCATTCGTTTGAAGTCAGGCGCTTTTATTAAAAGCTCCTCAAAGTTTCCTATCGTTAATATTCTTCCCTTATTCATATAAACTATTCTGTCAGCATTTTTTATGGTTGAAAGCCTGTGAGCTACAATGAAAATAGTGTAGTAACCCTGAAGTTTATCAATA
Source organism: Ignavibacteria bacterium (assembly GCA_041859205.1). Taxonomy (GTDB): domain Bacteria; phylum Bacteroidota; class Ignavibacteria; order Tepidaquicellales; family Tepidaquicellaceae; genus JAFDZO01. The sequence goes on from JBHEKU010000027.1 coordinate 729, forward strand.
TTGTTTTGAATTGTCTTCTCTGTTTCAGAGTCCAGCGAGGATGTAGCCTCATCAAGTACTAAGATATCTATGCTTTTATAGAGTTCTCTGGCAATTGAAATTCTTTGTTTCTGTCCGCCGCTAAGGTTGATTCCGTTGTTTCCCAGCATTGCATTTTCCCTTTCGTCAAGCGTGCCGATAAAAGTATCAACCGATGCTTTTTCTATTGCATATTCAAACCGTTTTTTATTTTCATCATTTGGTTCAGCCCAGAAAGTAACATTATTAAAAATTGTATCATTGAATATTACAGGGTCCTGACTAATGTATCCGACTCTTTTTTGAAAAGTTTCGATTTTAAGATTATTCCTGTTCATGCTGTCAATTTTCATATCTCCATGCTCAATGGGCATCAAGCCTGCAAGTATGCTTACAAGAGTAGTTTTACCACTTCCGCTTTCGCCTACAAATGCTATCGTCTCGTTTTTATTAACTGTAAGATTTATATCTTTAAGAATCTGATCTTCGCCGTAGTAAAATGAAATATTATCGAGCTCAATTTTATTTGAAAATTGCGAAAATACTTCTTTACCGTTTTTTTCTCTGTTTAGTATTACGTTTTCATAAAACTCAGTTACATTTTTAAGGGTACCGGAGAGACTTAAAAAACCGTTCCATGCAGACTGCATCAGCATCAAACTATTAAGTGCGCGGTAAAAAAACAATAAGCTGATGAATATCGGACCTAATGCGCCGCCAAGCACTTTTATCTGTAAAAAAATAACACAAGTTACAACTCCGATAATTAATGGTTCTCTTGTTGAACGGATTAATGCAGAAAGCTGTCCGAGTTTTTTTGTGTGGGCTATTATAACATTTATTCCGTCTGTTATTTTATTGCCGTAAGTCAATAATAAACCGGTTGCCTTCAGGTATTTAAAATTGGTGACATACTGAATTATAAGTCCCTGAAACCTGTTAGTTTCCTGTGAAAGTTTGTACGAGGCTTTTTTAGTTCTTACATATATTTTTTTATATATAAAATTTGTGAGGAATCCTCCTAAACTGACCAGCAGCGCAAACTGAACATCAATGAATAATGCAAAGCCGATGTAAACAAGTACCATTGTGCCTTGCTGAAGAGAGACATAAAAAGATTCATAAGCCTTTGCAGCCCTGTCAACTTCTCCTGTCATTGTGTTTTGTATCTGGCCTACATCCGATAATACAAAAGCTTTATAGCTTAACTTATTTAATGCCAGAACATTTTCTACACGTATTTTTCTCGAAAAAAATAATTGCACCGATACCTGATACAAATCATTAAAAAATATTGCAATTGCCTTTAAAGCAAAAAAGAAAAATATAAATAATAAGACAGATAACAAATTAAGGCTGAAGCCTAATGATGTTATAAGGTTTACTAAAAATTTAAGATTTCCGAGATTTTCAGGATTGGCAGATGCGGGATCGTTAACCATCTGTAACAAGGGCAAAAACATTGCAAGCCCGAATCCGTCAAGTAAACTGACTCCAACACTTAGAAAAAGAACTACAAATAGTTTATATCTTATGTGACGAAAGAAGTAAGTAAAACTTACAAAATTTTTACTTATTATTTTTTTTATGAACTTTTTCAAATAGTCGTAAGTGTGTGAAAAAAACTTAAATGGGAGGAATTGTAATGTTCTATAACTCTACAAAAATGTGAGTGAAGTTATTGATTTTGGTGAAAGGAAATCAATATTGATATTAATAATTAATTGCGAAGTATTGGGATAAGAAATATGTTAAGATTATTAAAACTATATACGCAAGTAAATTAAGGTAAAATTTTTTTGAAGGCTTATATGAAAATATTCTGCCTCTCCAGGAGCATTCTCTGCAAAAATATGTTCCGTAGTTAAAAAATTTTAGTATTTTTTCAAATATATTAGTTGATCTCTTTCTCTTAAGCGAGCTTCTATTTTTACATGAAGGACATGATTGATTTCTCATGTCCTTTTTCACAAAGAGCCTGAATTCCATAATGTTTTAGTTTTTTAAATCAGATTTACTGTTCTTGTCATTATGGTAATAGTAATAATAATAATTATAATAATAACCGTATGAAGATTTAAATTTGAAGTTGTTAAGAACTACACCAAGCAAATTATGTTTATTAACTGAAGTGAGTCTTTGATATGTTGTAAAGAATGCCTGCTTTATTGTTTTGTAAGACTGAGAAACAAGTATTGCGCCATCAGTCATATTGTATAGAATTTCAGCATCGGTAACGCTAAGGAAAGGCGGTGAGTCAATAATTATAATATCATATATCTCTTCCAGCTTTTTCATAAATTTCTTCATCTGAACAGACCCTAATATTTCCGAAGGATTCGGAGGAATAGTTCCTGCAGAAATTACATGCAAGCCTTCCAGATCCGTTTTCCTTGTAATCTCTTCAAGAGAACAATTTGAAAACAAATAATCACTTAAACCGGGGTATCTTTCCAGACCGAACAGAGAGTGTACTCTTGGTTTGCGTAAATCACAATCAAGAATTAATGTCTTTTTACCTGTCAAAGCAAAACTTCCGGCCAGATTAACAGATACGGTAGTTTTACCCTCCGACGGAATGGATGATGTAATAAGAATAGATTTGAGCGCCTTATCTTCAAGTTTAGAAAATTGTATTCTTGTTCTCAGAGCTTTGAAAGCTTCAGAAATATTGGATTTATTCTTTTCTCCGACTACAAATTCAGAGCCTACAGTATTTTCAGTATCAATACCTTCTATATTTGGAATCCAGCATAGTACGCTGACACCCTTGCTTTCCAGATCTTCCGGTGTTTTTATTGTTCTGTCGAGTTTATCTTTTCCGATTGAGAATGCTAATCCGATAAAAAGCCCTACCATTGTTCCGATAAATATTAATCTTGGTCTGTTCGGA
>JBHEKU010000072.1:0-2651 GCA_041859205.1 Ignavibacteria bacterium
TTTTTGATACTTCGTTCAAAATGCGGGCAAGTCTCCTACCCCCTTCTCGTAATATTTTTATTTCTTCCTTGGTCTTTATTATAACTGCCATATATGGCTTATCTTATCAGAAATAGCATTTTAAACAACTTCGTTTAGATAACATGATTCACAATATATAATTTCTGGTCTCTCTGGTGCATATGATGTATCAAATTCATTATTACATCCTTCCTTCATGCATTTTCTATGCCAAAGCTTAGATGGATTCCTCAATTCAAATCTATTCTTTAGCCGACAGAAGAAGCAATAACGCGGAATCGGGATATTCCACTTTTTGTAAAACTTTAATTCTTCACCAACAATTTTATAATTTCTTTGGCAAGTCTCGCATTCTAATATTTCATCAATTATATTATTTCCTACGTTTAAAATATCATCTGGTATATTTTTTAGTGTAGTTTTACCTTTTGTTTGTTGAATATTCTCTTGCCAACTTAGACCAATCTTAATAGATTGTTCTTTTGTTAAAGGAAAAGAAACGTTAGCCATTGACTCGTTGTATGAAAATGGTGAATCATTTATTGGAAAAAATTCTCCAAATTCTCCAAATTTTTTCATATGATTAATAATTTTATCTCTCAAAATAAAATATTCCTTCTTTGGATATTGTTTATTAAAAATACAGAATTCTTTTTTCTTTAATCCAATACATCCGAAACAGTCATGGCACGATATACAAAAATCTGAATAAAAAACATCAAGACTTTTCCAAACATAATTAGTAAATATAGCTCTAGTTGAATTATCGGGAGTCAATCCTTCATAGCACTGATTTAGTTCGCCACCAACACTAAGATCATAACTATCTTTCTCTGTATCGCCGTTTTCCAAGTATTTACAATCCTCAGCTTTACGAACATGAAAGACATCTTTTACGTTTTTGCTATTTGAAAGATTATTACCTAAGCATTCATAGCAATTTATAAGATTTGCATATTTACGAGGTTTACACAATTTAAAATCATTGAACTCCTTTTGCGATTTAATAACTCCAGACCAACTACCAATATTATATAATTTTAATATGCTTTCATATTCTTCTTTAGATTTCTTTTCATTTTTAAAATAAAATTTTTTATTTCTTAAACCAATACACATAAAACAATCTGTACATCCTCGACAATCAAAACAAAAATAACAATTGATTAATTGAGTAGAATCTTGTATATATTTAGACCCAAAACATTCTTGACTATATAATGCCTCATAAACACCCTCACTTTTACTAAAAATCCCCATAGAATCGATAGCATCTCTGGCATCTGCTCCATATGAAAAATACATACAATTTTCTATTTTCCAAGAAACCATTGCCATATAACAATTCTTGCTATATTGAACATTTTGAACATATTCACTATTTATACTTCCAATGCCATTATCATTAACAAGAGCTAACGCTGGTATTCTTTGTCTAAAATTTTTATACTGTTCAAAAAATGATTTAGAAAAATCAAAATCAATACCGTAATCTAATGGATCCCATTTATCACCCCACCAGCACTTGTTACAATAAATAATCTGAGGATTGTCTGGAGAATATATAGAAATTATATTTTTTTTGCAAAAATCGCAAGTTCTATTATAAAAAACAAAATCATTTCTATAAGCAAGCCTTCTCTGCCTTCTACACTCTGGACAAAATGTTGGTGGTGGGACTTTAATTTTCTCATAAAAAGAAAAGTCGTCGGGTTCGATTAGGAATTCTTTTTTACAATTCTGACAATTTCTTGTTTCCATAAATTAAAATAATTCGCTATGCGATCCTACATCTACAAGAATCAATATTAATTTCTTGTATTCTATCTTATAAATTAAAAGTAAATCTGAACGAATATGACATTCTCTGTAACCCAAGTAAATTCCATTAAGATCATGGTCTTTGCATCTTTCTGGTAATTTATCACCATCTGCAATAATGTCTATTACGGATTCAATTTCCGAGCGCTTGATAAAACCCGAACGTATTATTTTCTTAATAGATTTCTGAAAGTTTTTTGTGTAGTATTTCTGATACATATACTACCTTAGTATATCATCCATCATAGTTTTTGTACTTGTATAACCTTTACCTTCTAGAGCTTCAGATACTTCCTTATCCCATTTTGCACGAATTTTAAGTGCTTTTTTTGAGGGAGTAAATGGAATCCCTTCTTCTGTAATAACTTGATTCAAAAACATCTTTATCCCAGAAGATAAATCAAGCCCCATAGATTCTAGTGTTTTTTGGGCCTTAATCTTTGTATTTTTATCCACTCTTATGTTTATTACTGTATTCATATCTCAAGTATATACATTGTATATACTTTGTCAATACATATTATACCACCTCTTGCTTGTAACACGATTCACAATATATAATTTCTGGTCTATCTGGAGAATACGACGTTTCAAATTTATTTTGACACTTTCCTTTATGGTTATGAGTAGATTTATCACACATACATTTTCTTTCCCATAAATGTAATGGATTGCGCTGTTTAAAACGAATATAATGGCGACAATTAGGACAAAGTCGAGGTAAAGGTAAATTCATACGTTTATAAAAACTCAATTCTTCTTTTACAATTCTAAAAGCAGTTGTGCACCTTTCATTACATTTACCTCCA
>JBHEKU010000102.1:0-9321 GCA_041859205.1 Ignavibacteria bacterium
ATTAGCAATTAGCAATTAGCAATTAGCAATTAGCAATTAGCAATTAGCAATTAGCAATTAGCAATTAGCAATTAGCAATTAGCAATTAGCAATTAGCAATTAACAGATTAAAATGTGACAATAATGTTACACTCACTTAAAATCTGTGTCATCATATGCATCATATAAATCTGTGTTCTAAAATGTAACAATAATGTTACTCTGTAGCTAAATCTGTGTCATCATATACATCATATAAATCTGTGTTCTAAAATGTGACAATAATGTTACACTCACTTAAAATCTGTGACATCATATACATCATATAAATCTGTGTTCTAAAATGTAACAATAATGCGACTTTTTCATTTAGTGAGATTTTGTGCTTTTAGTGCTTTAGTGGCAGTCAAAAATGTGACAATAATGTTACACTCACTTAAAATCTGTGACATCATGTAAATCTTATAAATCTGTGTTCTAAAATGTTACAATAATGTGACTTTAATATTTAGTGAGATTTTGTGCTTTTTTTTCGGTTTTAGTGGTAGATAAAAATGTGACAAAAATGTAGCTTTCGAGGAATTTTTTATTCCTTTTTTTGCAGTGAAACCCGTCAAAAATTCATCAATATCGAAAAATTATTCTACTCTGGGAAGTAAATACTGTATTTACAGTACTTATTATTTAAGATGCTTTGAAATTGTGAAGTGGAATTTGCTGCCATTGCCAAGAGAGCTTTCAACCCAGATTTTGCCGCCCTGCTTATGAATGAACTCATTGCAGATAAGGAGTCCAAGACCTGTGCCTTTTTCACCGGATGTGCCGTCTAAGCTCTGGCGGGTTTCCCATTGAAAGAGGCGGCTGACTTGTGACGGCTTCATGCCGACACCTGTATCCGAAACGACTATTTCGACGAAATCATCGCTGTCAAAAGTCTGTACGGAAATCGTTCCGTCCTTAGTAAACTTGTTAGCATTCATTATAAGGTTGCGGAGGATGAAGCGCATCATGTTCAGATCGGCTTTGAAGTTAAGCTCTTTCTCGCAAAGATTTACAAGCTTGTTGCCTTTGGATTTAAGCAGAAGGTAATATGATTCCTGTTTCTGCTCAATTAAATCGTATATATTGAATTCCTGAAAATCCGTTGCTCTGCCTTCAACCTGAGCCGTACCCCATTGAAGGACTTCATTAAGCATATCAAGAGCATTTTTAACGTTCTTTTTAAGTTCAGTAAATATTTCATTCATATCATCTGAACTTATCTGACCGGCTAAATACATGTCAGTTACCTGTTGAATAACGCCTAAAGGATTTTTTAAATCATGGGCCAGGATTGATAGAAGCCGTGTGTTAATATTGTTTATTCTTTCAATCTCATTGCTTTGAGAGTAAAGAGTTGTTAATGTATCTGAAAGGTTGCTGTTCTTTAATCGCAGCTCAAGCAGTGTGATAACATTTTTAGCTAGTATCTGTAGGGCAAACTTCTGCTCTTCTGTCAATGTGCGGGGCACGTTATCGATAACGCATATAGTACCTAACTTATTGCCGTCGGGAGTTATTAGCGGCATGCCTGCGTAAAATCTTATGTCCGGATCGGTAGTGACAAGCGGGTTATCGGCGAAACGTTCATCCTCAGCTGCATCATTAATTATCATTAAGTCATCTCCGTTTATGACATGTGCGCAAAATGCTATTTCCCGGGATGTTTCCTGATATTTAAGACCAACTTTTGCTTTGAACCATTGTCTTTTTTCATCTATCAGAGTTATTGTAGACATCGGGACTTTGCAGATTATTGATGCAAGCTTTACTATTTCATCGAAGCTTTCTTCTTCAGGAGTATCAAGTATATTGTATTCTTTTAGTTTAGTTAATCGTTCTTTTTCATTTACAGGAATTTCTGCAGATATCATATTATTAGTTAGTTTTTGGAAAAAATGATATTGATACCGGGCGTTAAGCCAAGTGTAAGTTGTATCTTATCCAGTTTATAACTGGCAATGCTTATTTTATCGTAGTAATCACTTGCCTTAAAAAGACAATTGAGAATGAGCTTAACAATTTTTTTATCAGCGGCTTCTTTCATTATTTCATCTTTTTCTCCGGCAGTTATCTTTTTAGTCTGATGGAATACAGCGCCTATTTCCGGGGGAAGTCCAAGGGCAACTTCCAGATCTATCAGCATAAAACCTGAGCGTTGAATTAACGCGTTTGAATCAGCTATCTGTGTAAAGATTTCTTTTATTTTATTGGTGCCTGAATCTTTAAATTCACCTATGATTTCTTCACGTTCATCGCCCCATGCTATTTCTTTTAAATCATCGATTTTTTCTGTGACGGCTGAAACTCCGTCCTGTAATTTTTCTTTAAGGCTTTCCGGTAACATATTTTTGGGGTTTTATAAAGGATAAAGATAATAAATGATATGAAGATTAGAAATTGAAAAAATACAAATAGCCTGTAGATTTTAAAATAATACTTTGAAGACTTTATGTTTAGATAATACAATGGTAATATTTTATAGAATAAAAAATCATTTATGGAAAATACTGTTAAAGATCTTATCACGCCGGAAGAAATATCTGACTTATTAAAATTGAACAAGAAAAACTTCAGGTTTGCAATTCTTTATTTAATGAAGGCAATAAAGCTTGATAAGATAAACACTCTTTATAAAAATAACAGTGACGCGGCTAAGGCGAATTTTGTAGATGCGCTTCTTAGTAAATTAAATATAAAATATGAAGTAAATGAAAAAGATATAGAAAATATTCCTGAAAGCGGCTCTTTAATTACAATATCAAATCATCCTTACGGCGGATTGGATGGACTTATTTTACTTTCCATTTTGCAAAAAAGAAGAGCAGATTTTAAAATCGTTGCAAATCAATTCTTAAACAAAATTCCTGAGCTATGTGATAATTTTATTTCTGTCGACCCATTCCGTAAAAACGCAAACACTGAAGTAAACCTTTCAGGGATAAAAAAAATTATAAATCATCTGGATAGTAAAGGAGTAATTGGATTATTTCCTGCTGGAGAAGTTTCTGCCTTTAAAACTGATTCAATGAAAATTGAAGATTGTAAGTGGAGTAAATCTGCCGGCAAAATTATTTACAAATCCAATACTCCGGTTATACCAGTTTATTTCTATGGCAATAACGGTATTCTATTTAACTTTCTCGGAATGATACATCCATCATTAAGAACTCTTCGTCTTCCATCTGAGCTTTTGAATAAGAAAGATTGTATTGTAAAAGTAAGGATTGGTAAAATCATACATCCGGAAAAACTAAAAGAATTCGATGATGCAAATCAGATGATGAGATACCTGAGAGCTAAAACTTACTCCCTGGGTTCTTCTCTTGATACATCTATAGGTTTAAATAATTTTTATATAAAGAATAAAGAAATTAAACAGGAAATAATTGAACCTGTTGAACATTCATCAATAAAATCTGATTTAAAGTTGATTAAGGCTCAAGATTTACTTTTCAGTGCCTCAAACTACGATGTTTACATTAGCGAGCCGGATTCTATTCCTAATATTTTGAAAGAAATAGGAAGATTAAGAGAGATCACATTCAGAGAAAACGGAGAAGGTACAAATAAAAGTGTCGATTTAGATGAGTTTGATTTATACTACCGCCACCTTTTCGTCTGGGATAGAGATTCAGAGAAAATAGCAGGCTCATATAGAATCGGAATAGGGAAAGAAATTTACAAGAAGTATAAGCGGAAGGGATTTTATCTCAGTCAGCTTTTTAAAATGAAAAAAGATTTCAGAGACGTTCTGAAATGTTCACTTGAGCTTGGAAGGTCATTTGTTGCTAAGGACTATCAGAAAAAACATAGTGTGTTATTTTTACTTTGGAAAGGAGTACTGGCATTTTTAAAAATGGATAGTAACAAAGACGTAAAGTTTCTTATTGGACCTGTAAGCATAAGTAATGACTATTCTACTTTTTCCAAGGAAATTTTAATTGGATTCATAAAAAGATATCATTTCCATGAAGATTATGCAAAGCTTATAAGACCGAGAAAAAAATTCAGACCGGATGTAAATGAAGAAAATGCTGAAATACTTTTAGATGCTGAAGGTAAAGATTTCAAATTAATTGATAAACTGATATCGGAGATAGAATTGTCTAATAATAAAACACCTATACTATTGAAAAAATATCTGAGCCAAAATGCGAAGATAATCGGTTTCAATGTGGATCCAAAATTCAATAATTCACTTGACGGTTTTTTAATAATGAATTTGGCTAATCTTCCTGAAGAAACTATACCGATGCTTGAGAAGTAACAGAATTATTGGAGAAGCGAGAACAATACCTCTTTTGTCTTTGTTACTTTGTCCCTGGATTTTTTATTGGTGTACCTGATGGTAAAAACGGGAAACTTATAATCTTTTATATACCAGTCGTACGACTCTATGAAAGTCGAGAAGTCTGAATCTTTGAAATTTTTTTCAGTGCCATAAAAATCAGTAGTATGTAATCTTATACATTCAAGCTCTTTTCCATTAAGCTTTAATTTTCCAAATGAATCATAATCGATATAGTAATTTCCGAAGAAGAAATTCTTAATTCCTCCTGACTCCAGATAAAAACTATAGTTCCTGTTCAATGTATCTTTGTAAATGAAAGGGTATTCAAAGACAGTTTTAGGATTCTGAAACGGCATACTAAAAATGTAGCTCTTGGAATAGTTTGCAGTTCCCAGATAAATGATTTCATTGCTCAAAACCTGATAATAAGTGTAGACATTCATATTTTTCAGGGTTACAAAGCTTGCAAGGTTTGAGGAAGGAAATTCTTCAGCTACAGGAGTTGTATTTATCCCGACGTAAAAAATTGTAACTGTATCTTTTGACAAATTTAAATTGAAAGACCAGCTAATATTATCGCCTTTATCACCAGGGAAAATTCCGGATGTATCAGCTTTAATTTGTGAAAGTTTATCGCCGGCTACTAAAATATTATCAGAAGTAATAGCAAATTGTGAATAAACAAATTGAGTACATAGGAAAAAAAATATTGAAAGCAGTAGTTTCAAAATTAATTTTTAGCTTTAAAATTGGCAAGCCTCATTTCTAAAAAATTTTTGAAATCGTAATCTGAGTAATCATAAATTTTTTCAAAATACTCATTGGCTTTGCCTTTATCTCCTTTTCTCCAGAAGATTTTACCAAGCTCAAAATAAGAATGCGGAATATGCCATAACTCATTCTGAGGTTTTAGCGCTACTGTCTTATTAAAAAACTCTATGGCTTTTGTATAATCTTTTTTCATTAGATAGGAATGCCCGATATTGGAAAATAAAAAAGCTTTGTCATCATCATTTGCAAATTTTGAAATGTATGGAGCTGCAAGAAGAATATTGTATGCTTCAATTGAAGCATCGAAGCTTCCTGTTTCACGTAAATTCATTGCAATGATGGATAGGGAATCAATGTCCCTTAAAGGCTTTTGAATACGCTCTTTGCTTAGCCGATAGAAAAGTTTTTCAGCTTCACCGTCGCGTTCTTCAATGAAATTGCTTCTGGTTTTATTGTAATTTTCAATCGCCTTTGTTCTGTTACCCGTCATCTCATAACAAATGCCCAGTGTGTAACAGCTTACATTGTATCTGTCTTCTTTATTTACATACTTTAAATGCTCTTCAAGGCTTGCTGCAGCATTTACAAAATCATTTTTACGGAAGTATGCGTTTCCTAATAATACATACGTTCCTTTTTTGATTTCATTCTGCAATGAATGTGTATTTAATGAAAGCGCTTTTTTGCAATACTCAATACATTCGTCTACTTTCATGCGTTCCATAAGCATCGTTGCATATACTAAATTAAATATCGGACTTTCAGGATATTCATCGTATAACTCTTTTGCTAATTTAATGGAGACTGTATTCTCATCTTCTTTCTCTGTAATGCTTGATACTGCATAATACATTTTTGCATCGACCTTTGTAAATCTGCCTTTTTCCATAGCAGTCTTTAAAAGGTCAAGACCGTTTTTGATGTTTCCTTCGAAGCCTATGATTGAAAGAAGCCATTGAAATTTTTCAGGTACAAAGCCGATTGCAATTTTATATAAGCCAAGCCCCATGTATGCATCATAATAATCAGGTTTTAGTTTTATAACTTCAGATAGAATTCTGTAACCGTCGTTTCCGTTTGAGGCAGCTTTTAATAAACTTTTATTAAGGTTTAGCATTATCAATGAACGGTATGAGTGAGTTAACCCTTTGAAGTATAACGTCTCAATATCGTTCTCATTTTTATCGAGCTTATTATCACATATATCCAGGACTTTATCTGTAAGCTCGATGAATTTTTCAAACATTTTATCATCGCGTGTCGGTAATGCTTTGTAATAATAAACCACAGCCTGATAAAAATAACCTTTTACATCGTCGGGATTTCTTTTTTGAATATCTATAAATTTGGATTCTGCATCTTCAAATTTAAGATTGTATACATCATTAAGCCCGGAACGGATATCGTCATCAATTCCGCGGGAATAGGAAATTTTCGCAGCGAACAGGCTGCAAATAAAAAGAAGGATAAAAATTTTACTTGTCATATGAAATTTTGAACAACATTCATCACGAAAAAGTTACAAAAAATGTAGCTTACAAGTGAATATACAAATCAGTATTTTTTGCGATGCACTATTATAAGAGACTTGCGCGATATTTAAAGCCGTACATCAGACCTTTGGTTATGGCAAATTTATTTATGCTATTAGTCGTACTGTTCAGCCTGTTATCTCTTCTGGCGATTTTTCCATTTGTAGACCTGCTTTTTAAGGAAAAACCAACTGAAGTAGTTAATCAAAATATCACTTCTTTTGGAGATATTAAAGATAGAATAATTTACGAATTCAGTATTCTTTTGACTAAATATGATAAGCTTGATGTCCTGCTTTTTCTCTGCATAGCTATAGTTCTTACATTTGTTCTGAAAAATGTATTCTCATTTATGCAGACATATTACATGACAATTGTAGAGCAGGGAGTATTGAAAGACTTACGCTCCGATTTATATTCACAATATCTTCGTCTTCCTTTAGGATTTTTTACAGAAGAGCGCAAAGGAAATCTGATATCAAGGATAATTAATGATGTGCAGATAATGCGCGACTCATCCATAGCAGTTATTAACAGCATGTTCAGAGATCCTCCTATGCTTATATTATATACTGTGATATTATTTGTTATAAACTGGAAGCTGACATTGATTGTTTTTTTACTTGCGCCTGTTACTGCTTTAATATTAAGTAAAGTCGGTGACTCCCTTAAAAGAAGCAGTCAGCGCTCACAGGAAAAAATTTCAAACATCACTTCGATACTCGATGAATCCATAGGAGCTATTAGAATAGTAAAGGCATTCAATATGGAAAAGTATGAGCAGCAGAGATTCGATTATGAAAATAACCGTTACCAGTACGATATGACAAGGCTCGAGAGAAAAAAAGCATTAGGCTCGCCGATTTCGGAATCTATTGGAGTGATAACAATTGCAATAATTCTTTATATAGTCGGTTATCAGATTTTGACCAAGACAAGCAACATGACTGTAGGTACATTCATAGTTTATCTCGGTACTTTTTTGCAGATGATGCCTTCATTGAAATTGATCGGGCAAGTAACAAACAGTATTAAAGAAGGTTCCGCTGCCTCTGAAAGAGTTTTCGGACTTATAGACATAAAACCTGATATTATGGATTTACCCGATGCAAAATCCTTGACTGAGTTTAAAGATACAATAGAGTTTAAGAATGTAAATTTCAAATACGAGAAGTCGGAAGAGATATTAAGGAATGTAAATCTCAAGATTAATAAAGGCGAGATAGTAGCGCTTGTAGGACCAAGCGGAGCAGGAAAATCTACCTTAGTAGATTTGATACCGAGATTTTATGATGTTCAATCAGGGGAAATTTCAATTGACGGTACTAATATAAAAAATGTAAAGGCAGGTGATTTAAGGAAGTTGATGGGAATTGTGACACAGGAAACTTTGTTATTCAATGATACTATAAGAAATAATATTGCCTACGGTGAAAGTGAAATTTCACTGGAGAGAATTATTGATGCAGCAAAGGCTGCCAATGCGCATAATTTTATTTCAAAAATTGATGGCGGATACGATACTATTATTGGTGACAGGGGAGTTAAGCTTTCCGGAGGAGAACGACAGCGGTTATCTATCGCAAGAGCATTATTAAAAAATCCTCCTATATTAATTTTAGATGAAGCAACTTCATCGCTGGATACGGAGTCAGAGATTTTAGTTCAGCAGGCAATTGAAAGATTAATGGAAGGAAGAACATCCGTAGTAATTGCTCACAGATTATCTACTATTAAAAATGCCGATAAGATTGTTGTTATAGCAAAAGGTGAAATTGTTGAAGTCGGTAAGCACTCAGAGCTCTTAGAGAAAAACGGTATATATAGTAAGCTTCACAATATTCAGTTTAGATATCAGGAATTTAAAGGATGAAAGTTTCGGGATTTACGATAATAAGGAATGGTGTAGTGTATGCGTATCCGTTCAGAGAGGCAATACTATCTGTACTGCCGTTATGTGATGAGTTTATTGTGAATGTGGGAAAATCAGATGATAACACTCTTGAAATGGTTAAGAGCATTGGAGATAAGAGAATTAAAATTTTTGAATCCGAATGGGATATGAGCATCCGTGAAGGCGGGAAAGTTTTATCCATTGAAACAAATAAGGCGTTGGAAAGATGTACGGGTGACTGGAGATTTTATATACAGTCAGATGAAGTTCTTCACGAGAGATACATTCCTGAAGTGAAAACGAAAATGAAGCAATATCTGAATGACGATGAAGTTGAAGGATTAAGATTTAAGTACAAACATTTTTACGGAAGCTATGATTACTATCAGGATAATTACAGAAAATGGTATGTGAAGGAAGTAAGAGTTATAAAAAATAATCCCGATATAGTTTCCATGGGTGATGCAATGAATTTTGCGCATCGTAATTATCAGAATTTAAAAGCTGTCGATATTAAAGCGGAAATTTTCCATTACGGCTGGGTAAGACCTCCGCAGAATTTACTTGATAAGAGAATTAACTTTGAAAAGCTCTATCACAATGATGAAAAAGTAAATGAGATTATAGAAAAGATAAATAATTATGACGACCTGGGACATTTGAAAAAATACAAAGGAAGTCATCCTTTAGTAATGGAAGAAGTGATAAAAAACTCTAACTGGAATTTTGATCCGAAACTTTCAGAACAAAAGCCCGAAGTAATAAGAAAGCTTGGGGTTTTTCTTGAGCCCGTTACAAAGAGAATTAAAAAA
>JBHEKU010000148.1:0-5755 GCA_041859205.1 Ignavibacteria bacterium
CTTAACATTCTCAAACGGGTCTAACGTTACGCTTCAGGCTGTAACACCAACTACCGGAACTCAAACAAGATATGCTTTCCAGAGCTGGTCAAATGCAGGATCAAATCCTCAGACAATAACAGTTAATAACAGCCAGACAATTACGGCTAATTACAAAGCTCAATATAAATTAACAGGTGTTACACCTTATTCTTCAGTTGTTGGAAACGGCAGCTTCTTCGATTCAGCAGCTTCGATGCAGTTTGCTATTGCTTCCAGAAGAATAACACAAGGCGGAACTACTTTCTATTTCCACGGATGGGCAGGCATCGGTACGGGAGCTTATACCAGCCCGGATAGCTCAGGACGTGACTCTCTTGTAACCTGGAGATTACTCGCACCTACAGTTCAGCAGGCTATCTGGAACGATGTGCCGATTGGAATACAAAATATTTCAGTGGAAGTTCCAAAAGAATATGCTCTGTTACAAAATTACCCTAACCCGTTCAACCCGACAACAAATATCAGATTTGATTTGCCGAAGAACGGATTTGCAAAGCTAGTCGTTTACGATATGCTGGGTAAGGAAGTAGCTGTCCTTTTAGATAAAAATCTACAGGCGGCAAGGTACGTGGTTGATTTTAATGCCTCGGAATTGCCAAGCGGAATTTACTTCTATAAATTACAGGCAGGGGATTTCACAAGCATTAAGAAAATGACCTTAATAAAGTAATGTTTAAGTAAAAATACACTTTTTAAGCTATAATTAAGCCGTTAAGGAGAAATCTTTAACGGCTTTTTTTATGGGGTTTATAGACCGAAGGTTTCGCTTTATCTATTTTTCAAAAATAAATTATTGATTTATTAATTTTTTCGTTTTTTGGTAAAAAATTTGGATTATTTAAACAATAACTTAGTATGAAAATTTTTTAAGGAGTGAAAATTTTGATATTTGAATTAACAGCAATTTATTGCGATGGTTTCGTTTTGAGTGAAATTTTTCGAAACATTGAGGTTTGATCTTAGTGCAGTTTTTCAGTGGGTAAAATAATTTTCATATCCTCGTGGTTGTTGGTGAGGAACACCAACAATGGCTTTTGAATAAGTAGATACTGAATATGCTACGGTCTTTAATAAGGTCCAGTTTATTCCTTTATTTGTAGTTTTAAAAATCTGGTTAGCATTACCTGTTCCTGAAATATAATTATGTGCGCCCGCAAATCCTGTATTGGCATTTATGAACTGAACCTGCCAGCCGGTTGATCCGATATCTTGACTAACATATTCCTGAGAGTAAAGATGGTTTGTAACAAATAAACCTAAGATTAATATTATTATTATTTGAAAATTTTTCATTTTATTTTCTTTTGTAAATTATTAAATGAGACCGGTTCAGTGAAAAGTTTGAAATTACACTATAGAATACATTTTGATTTACCTTGCCAAAAAGCAGATAATTAAATGATAGTCCATACTCAATGCTCCACTTTGTGCCGTTCCAGTGAAAAATATTACCGAACTGATTAGTTGTATAATTCACATATTGCCCTGCCATAAATAAATCCTGAAAGGAATTTCCTGTCATATTATTTTTAGCTAAAAATTTTGTTGATACTCTTGGTATAAATATCCCGTCCTGAAATTCAGATATATGGTCAGTATTGTATCCTCCAAAGAAATTACCTATTACGGAAAGTACAGTTTCATCCAGATACAGATTTGTATTTAATTGATAGATCTTTTCAAAATAATTACCTCTGTATTCATAAATATAATTTTTAAATGTACTGTCTGTTTCTTTGTTAAAATAATAAGACCATAATCGAAGCCGGTTCTGGCTGTCATAAAAAATATCCTTAGATATCATTAATGAATCTTCAATGGGATATGAAGTAAGATTTGCTCCATCAAATTTAATTACCTGACCAATACAAGCCAGCCACATTTCTGTTGGACTTTTATAATATGCTGTTGTAATCCTGAATCCCTTAGGAAAGGTCTGGCTGTTAGGGATTGTGATAAACGAGCTTCCGTTCCATTTTTTTATATTGGGATAGCTTGTTCCGTTTGCATAAACCACAGAAAATAAATACCCTTCATTTTTGCTGAAACCACCAATATGTGACATTCTTGAACCGTCACTGAATGTTATATTTTCATAAACCCCATTCTTGTAATGAATCAGAAAATTATCTAATGCATGTACAATAAAGAATTCATTGGTGTCAGCAACCCATGCCCCACTTAAAAATCCATAACCGTAATTAAGATTATAATCAGTATAGTTAAAACGAGCACTGTCAAAATGATATGTTGTATCAACAGGAGGTATAATCGGATTATCATCTTTGCTGCATGAAAAAAAACTTATGCAAAAAAGAAATGTCAGAGCTAACGGAAATATGAATTTTATAAGTCGCATATTAGAATTAAATTATGGAGTAACGTTTTTTATTTTTAGTTTTTGCGTGAGGAAGCTTTTACGCTCTCCGACATACTAAAAATAGTTTCAAAATTTTGGATCCTCGCCGTTGTTGGTCTTCCTGACCAACAACCACTTGCTATGCGTTCATATAATTTTCCAAGAATCCAAACTCATCTATTCCCTCATAATAAAATTTAGCGGAAGAATATTTATACTTCTGCGGCTCTTCTGCAAGTTTCCATTTTTCGGCTAATGGATTTTTATGAATGTAATTTATTTTTTGCTCAGCTACATATTGTGATACTATTTCAATAGAAAGCGGATTTCTTTCCCATATCTGATAGTCCCTATCTTTTGCACCAACAAAGAATTGATTTAAAAGTTCTGGATGGTTTTTCTTTAAGTCTGAAACAATTATCTGAGCAGTGTATTTCAAGAAATTCCTTTGAATATCAGAGTAATTATTTTCTCTCAAGATTTTCCATACCAAATGAATATGGTTTGGCATTATCACAAATGCATACACTTTTATTTTTTCTTTGGTGTGCAAATAGCTCAGGCTCTGCACTATAATGTCTTTATATTTATCTTTTTTCAGGAGGTGTTTCCATTCGAGAATAGTGGCAGTGAAGAAGTAGAGAGAATTGCTTTTTTTCATTATGAGTAGTTCAGAGAGGAAAGATATTTAAAATAGTTTTTCAAATCAAACTGTTTTCATATCTTTGTGGTTGTTGGTGAGGAACACCAACAACGGCTTTTAAAATCCTGAAAGTTTTCTCTTTATTAAAACCTATACCCATAAATCCGGAAAAAGTACTTTCGAAATAAGTTTTATTAAATTTAACCGGAACTCCGAATTCCAAACCAAATACTAATGGAAAGTTTTCGAAATTATCTGTTTTTTTATCAACCCGAAAAGTATCGGTTTCCTGAGAAAAGAGATCCGATAGGTTGATTATCATCAGTATAAAAACTAAAAAACTTTTTATGAACATTTCTCTTTTGTATTTATTTAATTAGTATCATTTTTTTTGTCTCAACAAATCTATCGCTTACCATTCTATAGTAATAAGGCCCACTTGACAAACTGAAAGAATTGAACTCCACACTATAACTTCCGGCATTAATGATTTCATTAACCAGTTTGGATATTTCTTTTCCGTTTACATCGAATACTTTTAAAGAAACAAAACTTTTTTCTTGTACTTTAAAATTTATTTTAGTTGTAGGGTTGAAAGGATTCGGGTAATTCTGACTTAATTCAAAATTATCGGGAATCTTGCTTGATAATATTTTAATGCCTACTGTATTTGTATTCCCAACAACTATTTTTCCATTGCTGGTACATCCGTATATAGTCCTTGGATACGAACCACTTCTGGATGATCTTAGATTTGTATTAAAACCGGTTGGAAGAGTAAATACCAGATTCCATTTATTTCCATTATTGGTGGAAGCATAAATATTTTTTTCATGGCCCATCCAGAATGTAGATGTATTTTTTATTCCACAGAATCCCCTGATATTAGTTTCTTCTATATCTTCTCCATCAACCCAAACAGTTCCATCATTTGTTTTGGAAAGCTTGGAGCCAAATATATATTCTCCACCTGCGAAACCGGTTCCCAAAACATCATTGAAATAAATCTGTGATACACCTGCTATTGTGGTTTGTGATGCAGTCCAGTTGCTTCCAGCATTAGTAGATCGATAAATTTTCCCCGAATGAGTACCAAACCAAATATTAGTTCCTTCATAAAATAACGAATTATCAAATCCTGTTTCTGCACCCACTGCAATTAAACGAAGCCCGGTTGAATCCCAGGTGCTTCCGGCATCAGTAGTCCTGAATAAACTCCACCTACCACCTACAGGATCTCCCATAGCAAAACCAGTTGTTGAGTTTATAAATGAAACAGCATTGATAAAACCTCCTGTCTGAAAAAAAGTTTGAGTCCAATTAACCCCTCCGTTAGTGGTTTTGTAAATGTAAGCATTGTCAGGAGATGCATTTGAAGCGACAACCACAGCGATTAGCGAATCTATTGCCCATATATCAAACATATATCTTGCAGCGGGTATATTCCCGCTCGCCATAGCCCAGTTCATTCCTCCATTGGTTGTTCTTATTAATGCGCCTCGGTATCCGCAGGCCCAAGCAACCGAATTTGATGGTACCGAAATACTTTCAAATACTTCAGTGGATGGAGTATTCTGCACAACAAACTGCGCTGAGCATAACGACGCAAAAAATAAAAGAATAACGATTCCGATTTTTTTCATAAATATATTTTTAATTTATAAATAAGTTTTATTGCATAAAGATACTTATTTATAAAGTCATTTTTAATAAATATCAAACCCGCCTTTTTATACATAAGTATAAAGTGAAGCAGACTCAATAATCAGTGCCACATGATTGATTGAACTACAAGGATTGATGTATCAAAATAAACCTTCTTACCCGGTTTACCTTAAAGTTTTCGCCTGAATTTAAAATACGAAGTGTGTGTGGAAGTTTTTAATAACCTGCTGTGAGAATAGGGTTTCTCATTTGGTAAAAGATTGTAAAATTAAAGATAATTGTCAACACTTAAATAAACTCTAATAAAACAAAAGGGCATCCGCTTTTCGCAGACGCCCTTTTCTTTTATATACTAATTATTTTTTTACCGATTATCCCGGCGCTTCATCTACATCTGTGTAATCGTATTTGAATGCATCGGCCACGCCTCTGTATGTTATCTTTCCGTCAATCATATTCAGGCCTAATTTAATTTCCTGATTCTCTTTGCATGCTCTTAAGTATCCTTTGTTTGCAATCTCAACTGCATAAGGAAGCGTTGCATTTGTTAAGGCAAGTGTAGAAGTGAACGGCACTGCGCCCGGCATGTTTGCTACGCAGTAGTGAACTATTCCGTCAACTACGTATGTAGGATTTTCATGTGTAGTTGGTTTACAAGTTTCTATGCATCCGCCCTGATCAACAGATACGTCAACAACTACAGCGCCTGGCTTCATAATTTTTAACATATCACGTGTAACTAAGTGCGGAGCTTTTGCGCCGGCGATAAGAACTGCGCCGATAACAAGGTCAGCTTTGCGAACACACTCGCGGATATTACCAACGTTGCTCATCATTGTAGTAATGTTCTTAGGCATTACATCATCAAGGTATCTCAATCTTGTAAGGTTGTTATCAAGGATGGTAACTCTTGCGCCGAAGCCTGCGGCAATTTTTGCAGCGTTTGTTCCGACGATACCGCCGCCGAGAACTACAACATATCCGGGTTCAACTCCGGGTACGCCGCCGAGTAAAACACCGCGTCCGCCCATTGTTCTTTCAAGATA
>JBHEKU010000242.1:0-3976 GCA_041859205.1 Ignavibacteria bacterium
GTCAACTTTTATTGCATTAAATTTTTCTCTTATTTCGTAAATAGTTTCTAAATAGTAATCACCGAGCATCTGATCAATAAATTTTGAAACATAATCCGATGAAGGAAGCATCGATAAAAGTTTTCCTAACTTTGTATTGAAATTGAAATATTGTTTGGATTTGAATTTATGATAAAGTAAATCGATAGATTCTCCCATTACTTTATCGGTTTCACCTTTGTTAACTTCATACGGTCTAATCTGGTAAGCTATGTCATTTATTAAGTCACCTATCATCATTGCGTTTAAAAGTCCCAGGAAGAAATCAAGATTCATTTCAAGTCCTGCTTCAGCTTCTTCCTGTGAAAGTCCGCCTGTCTGCTGGAAGATTATAACTCTGAATCCGTCGAAGCCTGAATTTCTTAGAGCTAAGCGATATTCAGCTTCATACATTCCGAAACGGCACGGACCGCAGGCACCTGCTGTAAAGTAAACATAGTTTTGTTTGATATCATCTTTGGAGAGGCCCTTATTCTCTAAGCCTTGTAAGTGCTGAACTAGATTTCCTACAGTGAAATATGTAGGATTACACTGGCCGTTATTGCCGTACTCTTTGCCCAGTTGGAATGCTTTTTTATCCGGAGTAGCAACGTATTCGGTTTTGTATCCAAGTCCTTCAAGTGCACCTTGGATTAGCTTTTCATGTTTCCATGTTAAGCCGCCGAATAGTATAGTTGTATTTTCCCTGTCGCTTTTTTTGAATGCATGCTCGAACGGGCGTTTAAAGTGATTGATTTTTTTTGCTTCTACACCGTATTCTTTTTCGAGTCTCTGCTTTTCTTTTATTAAAAGTTCTTGAACTAAATCTTCAGTGTTTAATTCTTTTTCGTGGAACTTAATCTCAGATGAAGGAATGACAGTTGGCATAATTTTAGAATTTAAGTTTACACTAAAAAAAAGTTGAAATAATTTTAGAGCTTTTTATTGCGCTCTCTATTGTTGCAGGAAGACCTGTATTGGTCCAGTCCCCCGCTATAAAAAAATTTTGTATTGCTGTTTTTTGATTCGGTCTTTCGTTAACGCTATCGTTATCCGGAATAAATGTAGCACGTTTCTCTTTTATAATTTTATAATCTTTTACAACTAAGTTATCAAATCCTTTTAAGCACTTAGATAATTCAGACAAACAATTTTTGTAAATCGTTTCATTTGATTCATCGGTTAATTCGTCTAAGAAATCCGATGCGCTTATAACTAAAGATAGATGTTTGGGGTTTCTTTTGAAAATCCACTGAACTTTCGTTCCGATAAGACCTGTCATCCCGAAAGAATTATTTTTCAATAAATCGGCCGGGACTTCATTTTCAAAGAACAAATGAAGGGAAATTATAGATGATGAATGTAAATTGCCCCTGCCCTTAAAATATTGATTATAATCGTTAATTTCAAATAATTCTTTAAATCTGAAAAACGGGACTGCGGAAATATAATAATCAGATTTTATTTTATTTCCTGACTCAGTAACTAAGTAATCTATGGTATTATCTTTAAGGAAAAGCTTTGGAATCTTTTCCTTTTCAACAACTTTAATATTATTCTTTTGAAAGTAAGTTAATGCATCATCAATAAAAAGCTCATTTAGGTTTACCTTTGGAATGACAAGATTTGAAAAAGATTTTTTTGAAAATCCGTTCTTTAAAATTTCGAGAAAGATTTTGCTGTTAATATTTTCAGGCTTTGCATTGAAGACAGCGAGAATGAACGGCTCCCAGAAATATTTAATCAGAGTTGGAGTTTGCTTTATAACTTTTAAAAGCTCTGCAACGTTACTTAACTGTTCTAATTTTTTATCAGTAAATATTTTATAGATTTTTAATACAGAAAGTTTATCAGAACCTGACAGCGCTTTGAAATTTAATAAGCCGAATAAAAGATTAAACGGAGCAGGGAGATTATAAGTTTTTAAGTTGTAAGAATTTTTATTTGTATCATAAAAATTAACTTCAAGGTTGGATTGAAAATCAAGTTTAACATAGGAGCCGATTGCCTTTAAATACTCAAAAGTATTTTCATACCACCCTGCTAAAATATGCTGGCCGTTATCGAAGTATAGATTTTTTTCTCTGTCATAAAAGCTGTATGCGCGGCCGCCAAGCTTAGGAGAAGATTCAAACAATTGCACATTGTAACCTTTCTTATGCAGGAAAACTGCCGATGAAAGTCCGGCTAAACCTCCGCCAATGATAGTTACAAGTTTCAAGTTACATTAATTGATTATGATATAAAGTAAGAGAATAAAGGATAGGATTGTATGCTAATTTGCGGTTACCAATTTGCGGTTATCTTTGGAGCTGTACAGAAGTTTGTACTTAAAGAAAACTCCGAATGTTATATAAATTTTTCTGAGCTTTGATATTTTTGCTTTTTTCTGGAAAACATTGTAGTTCATCTTTTCAATTTTTTCAAGAATACGGAAATAAATATGTTCCATTATTCTTGCTGCAAACATCAAACCTTTATCATCCTTGCTGAGACAGCTGTTCGCTTTTTCGTAGTAAGCATGCGCTCTTTCACATTCATATTTCATCAGAGCTATAAATGAATCATTGTATTTATTCGCCATCAGGTCTTCTTCCGTATATCCAAATTTTTCCATGTCTTCCTTCGGAAGATAAATTCTTCCGTTATCAGCATCGATTTTTACATCGCGGAGAATATTTGTAAGCTGTAAAGCAACGCCTAAGTTAATAGCAAACTCGCGTGTGCTTTTATGCTTGTATCCGAAAATCTCTATGCACATAAGTCCAACTGTAGCAGCGGCGCAATAACAGTATTGATATAGCTCATCGAAAGTTTTGTATCGCTGATTTTGTAAGTCCATTTCCATTCCTTTTATAAGCTCAAAGAATGGCTCAACAGGAATATTATACTTTCGGATAATATTGTTAAGATGATTTAATAAAGCGTATTTTGATTTCCCATGCTCGGCAAGTTCAAACTCATTTTTCCATTCACGAATTTTTTTGTACTTCACTTCAACGGAGTCTGAGTTTTCATCTACTATATCATCAGTCTTTCTGCAAAAAGCATATACAGTATTAATAGCATCGTTCTTCTCTTTTGATAAAAAAGAAAACGATGATAAAAAATTCGATTTGCTTTCGGCTGCTATTTGTTTATGTTCGCTCAACTAAAATATTGTCTTTAAAAAATTGTTTTAACCAAAATCTTAAATTTATCAGAACCGGAAACTACAGGCCTTGTAGTCAAAGTCCTGTAATTTAGCTTTTCTATTTTATTTATAACAGTCAATCCACCGTAATAAGTTGCTTTTAATTCGTATTTTAATCTACCGCTTACTAAATTCGGAAGTTCTTCGCCTTTTTTGTAAAATTCTTTGGTTTTAGTTATAAGCTCTTTTATTATGTTAATATAATTTTTATCCTCTACCTTATTATTAAGCAGTTCATAACTATAATTATATTTTTGTAAAATTTCTTTTGGAATGTAAACGCGGTTGATTTCTAAATCTCTTGCAACATCCTGCCAGAAATTTATTAGCTGAAGACCTGTGCAGATGTGGTCTGAAAGCTCAAACAATTTTTCATCCCTCAATCCATTATAACCAAAAATGTAAAGTACTAAATGCCCTACGGGATTTGCAGAGTATTTTGAATACTCAAGCAGTTCATCAAATGTATCGTATTTATCTTTAATAGAATCCTGCTTGAAAGCTATTAGCAGATTTTTAAATTCAATTGAAGGAATATTTAAGTCCTGCAAAGTTTTATAAAGAGCGATAAAGATGTACTTTGTTTCTTTCTGTAAATTTTCAAGCTGGTTGTTTAATACTCTGTCAAGTTCATCTTCCAAAAGATTTAGCCTTGCAAGTTTTTTCTCGGAACTTAAAATAGCCGAGTCAGCTATATCATCTGCATATCTTGCAAATGAATAAACTGCATAAACATATTTTCTTTTTCCTGCGGGGATTAAAAAC
>JBHEKU010000339.1:0-13223 GCA_041859205.1 Ignavibacteria bacterium
TTAAAATAAATAAATTTTATTATAAAAAAATTACAATATTCTTGCCAAAAAAAATCTAATCGAAATTCGTAGATGTCTTTTTAAATAAAAATGAATTACTACAAATACAGATTTGCCCTAAAATTTTATAAAAATAAATGGGAAAGAGGGGGAAGAATGATACCGCCCCCTCAGTCCCCCTCCTTCAAAAAGGAGGGGGAAGCCGCGCGCATGTTCCCCTCTCTCCCGCTAAAGCGGGACTTGATAATTGATAGCTTTCGAAGGAGAGGGGTTAGAGCTTGTCCCGCACTTGATGCGGGAGGTGAGGTATTTGAACGAAACCTTTCCCCCTCCCATTCAGTCTAAGCAGATACCCTCGCTATTTCCTCTAATCTAATATCTCGCAAATGAATAAACTTCTTCTTTTTTTCTCAATTTTAATATTTACATTTACTTCCGCAGGCGCGCAGACGGATATAACATCTGTAAAAACTGCGCAGTCTTACATATCAAATAAAGACTGGGCTAAGGCAATAGATGCCTATAAAATCCTTATCGGAAAAGATAAATACAACGGAGCGTTTTTAACAAATCTTGACTCTGCATATTACAATAATAAAAACTATCCGGAAGCAATTAAAACTTATGAAGCGGCAATAAAGCTCGGCTTTCAGTCTGATGTATCTGCGTACAATATTGCGTGCAGCTATGCACTTACAGGCGATGCTGAGAACGCAGTTAAGTGGCTGAAGTCAGCGGCGAAATTCAAGTTCAGAAATCTTGATGAAAAAGTAAGGGAAGACTCCGACTTCGATAAAGTAAGAAACAGCGAAAAATTTAAAATCTACCTTGCGCATACAGTGGATAAATCATCAAGCAGGACTGAGGTATGGAAGGCAGATATAAATTTTCTAAAGGAAAGAATGGAGCAGACTCATTACAATATATATGAGGTACTTACAAAGGAACAGTGGGATAAAGAATTTTCAGATTTACTCGATAACATCGATAACTTAGATGACGAGCATATAAATACGGAGCTTGCAAAAATAATTGCAAGCGTTGGCGACGGGCATACAATTTTATTTCCCGCCCCTAAAAGCGGCGGCAAGCAGGAAGAGTATAAAATAAAATTTTATAAATTTAAGGACGGACTATATATAAAAGGAATTACAAAAGATTATGCGCAGTACAACGGATTGAAAGTTACTAAGATCGGGAAGTACAAAATTGAAGATGCGCTAAAAAAAATAAGTGAGATAATCCCCCATGATAATGAGCTTGGCATTGACTGGCTTACGCCAAATTACCTGATGAATAATGATTACTTATACGGGCTTGGCATAAATGATTCCAAAGATGTACTGAAGCTTGAGCTTGAAGATAATTCAGGCAAAAAAATCACTGCCGAAATAAAAAAATCGGTATCGGATTTCAGCGCAAGTTTTCACGGACAAAATTCCGGCGATTACGTTTATGCAAACGAAAGCTCCGCCGCTCCCCTGCCATTGTATTTAAAACGCGGCAATGAAATGTTCTGGTTTGAGCATCTTACCGATGTGAATTTTGTATATATGCAGGTGAATGCAATCCAAAATAAAGATAACGAAAAGATAAAAGATTTTTACGATAGAGTCTTTAAGTTCATAGATTCGAATAATGTGGAAGGGATAATAATTGACCTGAGGCTGAACAGCGGCGGCAATAATTTTCTGAATAAACATTTAATAAATAATTTTATCAGGAATGATAAGATTAACAAGAAGGGAAAAGTATTCACGATTATCGGAAGGAATACTTTTTCGGCGGCGATGAATTTAGTCGGCGACCTGGAAAACAGCACGCAGACAATTTTCATAGGAGAGCCGACGGGCTCTCGTCCGAATTTCACAGGTGAAATAAATATGATTGAGCTGCCGAATACGGGAATAAAAGTCAGCGCATCGAGTTTGTATTGGCAGAAGGCAGTTTCATCGGATAAAAGAAAATGGGTATTCCCGGAAGTATACGCTCCGCTGAGTTTTTCCGATTACAAAAACAATATTGACCCGGCGATGAATGCAGTTTATGCTTACATCCAATATCTAAAGAAGGCGCAATAGAAAAATTTTACTTTCTCCCTACATATAGGGAGCTTTTTCTTTGAAGAAAAATTCATTCTTATTATATTGGAAATGGTGAAATGGCGGGATAGTGAACTGGTGAAATAGCGCATCTCGTCACAGGTTTCTAATTTTGCTTCACTGCAAAATCCGACATGAAATGTTGCTCCGTCGGATTTTCAAAAAATCAGTGCTGTAAAAACAACAACGGGTTTTTCAGAATCCGACACTCAGCAAGCTCAATGTCGGATTTTTCAGAAGTCAAGTATTGAAAAAACAGTACAGAATTTTGAAAATCCGACAAAAATCCGACGAAGAGAAGAAAAAAAATTGCGATTTGTAAAAACGATAGAGGGATTTCATCCCGCTAAAGACGGGACTGAACTTCGTTCAGGAAACCCGTCAAAAATTCGTCATTACAATAAAAAAGGCGAAGATTAAAATTCAACCTTCGCCTTGTTATAATTAATTTACAGGAGCTTATCGGCGTAACTCATAAAACCCGATAGACGGTGTATCAAATCTCGGGTTCAAAAAGAAATCTTCAGTAATGCTTGCTATGCGTATTCCTGTTTCATAACAAACAGAGCCTGCTGCAATTTTAAAACCGTCAGGTGTAGTCAATGAGGTATTTACAAATCCCGGATTGCCGGCTATGTTTCCCTTTGCTAAAAATGAAGGGATATCATCTGATGAAAAGCAGTTATTGGATATAGACCAGAATTGGGAATAATCAGCGCTTGATGTAATATAGCTTTGCTGCGCTGAATTATAAGTTGGTTTGTAAATAATGTTGTTTTTGAATTCGTTATTTGATGGCGGATTTCGCAATCCGAATTCAGTGTCTAATTCAAATGTCGTTTTACCAATAGTGTTGTAAGTAGTATTGAAAGCGATTTTAATCCCTTTGTAAGTATTCCAGGGTGAAGTATTTCTTGCATCATAATACCATTTGAACGGCGCGCTTGTACGCAATATCAGATTGTTAAATACTTGAAGATTTTCAGAAACAGGATTGGCAGAGAACTCATTTTTTTCGTTGGAAATTATTACTCCATGCATTGGTCTGTTGTAGCCTGCAGTAACTCTGTTATATTCATCACCGCTTGTATAAATAAAATTATTAAAGGCGATTCCGTTTCTGGAGTTATCTAAAATGATGGAGCCGTTATAGCAGTCATAAATTTGGTTGTTGCTTACTCTGAAGGAATTGTACCGTGTAAGCTTGATGCCTTCACCCCAGTTGTTGTGAATTTTATTATTGTTAAAAACTCCGCCTTCCCAAATAAATTCCGAAGTGGAGTATGGGAAATAATTATATTTGAAATATGTTTCGATTGCTGAGTGCCATTGACCGGCATCGCCTAAAGCTCTATTTCTATTGCTAAGACAGGTATTATAGATTTCACAATTCTCAATAGTAATATTAGAGCATCCGACATAAATACCTGCAGAGTAAGTATCGTGTATAGAACAATTTCTGACATTGATAAACTTACTGTACTTGGTTTCGCTTAAAATATTTATACCTGCGCCTGTAAGATTATTTCTTATTTCAAGGCCTGATATATCTACATAAATTGAATTAAGCAATGTTAATATTGCTTCATTCTCAGCATAGGTTCCTCCCGTGCCGTCTAAGACAACTCGTTCACCGGGATATGGTCTTAAAAAGATATAGCCGAGATCAACTTGGTTTTTGAGAATTGTTCCTTTAAATGCAGTATATACTCCGCCCTTTATATAAATTGTATCGCCATTATCACAAATATTTGAGGCTTTCAAAAGGGTTTTAACGGGGGAAGAGAGTTCTCGTCCGTAATTTGCATCGCTTCCATTTGTTGGATCTACAAAAATTGCCGTTCTGTAATTAATTGGTGAGGGTGAAACTATTTGATTTGGTTCTTTACTGCAAGAGGAGAATAAAACGAGGGAAATAAAAACTAAAAATAGATATGCTATTTTCATAAGAGAGAAATGTTAGTTACTCTCAATTTAGAAAATAAAGTATAAATATACAATTATAATTATATAAGGTTACTCTTTGATAAGCTTATCAATCAAATCCAGCACGGTCAGATTATCTGCCTCTGCATTAAAGTTTAAGATTAGTCGATGGCGAAGAACAGGTTTTGCAACTGCCTTCACATCATCAATTGACGGAGAGTATCTGCCGTTAAGAATGCACTGAGCCTTTGCGCCGAGTATAAGATACTGCGATGCTCTGGGTCCTGCGCCCCACTGGACGTAATCCTTAACGTATTTAGGAACGTTGTTATTACCTGGTCTCGTTTTGCCGACGAGTGTAACTGCGTAGTTTATTACTTCATCTGCTACAGGAACCTTGCGTACAAGCTCCTGAAACATAATTATATCCTCTCTGGAAAATACTTTCTCCGGAGTAGGTTTGTACATAGTTGTAGTTTTCTTTATGATTTCAATTTCATCTTCAAAGCTTGTATAGTCCAGCCATAAGTTGAACATAAATCTATCCTGCTGCGCTTCAGGCAAAGGATACGTTCCTTCCTGCTCAATCGGGTTTTGCGTAGCAAGCACGAAGAACGGCTCGCGCAGCGTATATGTAATTCCTGCAGCGGTAACTTTATGCTCCTGCATAGCTTCAAGCAAAGCAGATTGTGTTTTAGGCGGAGTTCTGTTTATCTCATCCGCTAAAAGCATATTGGTAAAAATAGGTCCTTTGATGAACTTAAAATTGTTCTTGCCGTCACCTGATGGTTCAAGGATTTCAACACCGGTAATATCCGACGGCATAAGGTCAGGCGTGAACTGTATTCTATTAAATTCTAAATCTAAAACTTCTGAGAGAGTTTTTATCAAAAGGGTTTTTGCAAGACCGGGTACACCGATAAGCAGACAGTGTCCGTTGGAAAGAATAGTAACAAGTATCTGTTCAATGATATCCTGCTGGCCAACAACAACTTTTGCAACTTCGCTTTTTAATGAGAGGTATTTTGTATTTAATTTTTTGACAAGTTCTACGTCAGACATTCTTTGAATTTAAGAATTAAGATTTTTGATTTAAGATTTCATAAGCGTTCATCATAAAAATATCATCAAATAACGATTAACTAAAAACGATTAACGACCAAATTAACTAAACTATTCTACATCATCGAATACTTCTACATCGCCGAACTGCTTCATATCTTCTTTTATTTCATCGGGATTTCCCCCGACGGCGATTGTAACTTTTTCTGGATGCAGATATTTCATAGCAACATCATTTATATCCTGCTTAGTGACTGCGTTTACTTTTGAGATATATGTATTGTAATAATCTTTTTCTATATCATAAATTTTCAGGCTGATAACTTTTGATGCAATTGCATTGGGAGTTTCAAGCTGAAGCGGGAAATTTCCCGTTAAATAATTCTTTACACTGGTAAGTTCTTCATCCGAAACGAATTCATTTTTCATCTTGTTGATTTCAAACAGCATTTCTTTAACTGCAGGAGCTGTGAAACTGTTCCCTACTTCCGTTTCAACGGCAAAGTCGCCTGAATATTTTTTCCAGTCAAAGAATGAACGCGCTCCGTAAGTAAAGCCGTTAACTTCTCTGAGGTTTTTATTTATACGTGATGTAAAGCTTCCGCCGAGCAGAGTATTCATTACGCTTGCGGGGATGTAATCAGGGATATTTCTTTTGAAAGCAAGGTGACCGACTTTTAAAGATGACTGTACTGCTCCTGATTTTTTAACAATGTAAACTTTCTTTTCAGGGTTAAGATGTTCATCTTCTGCAACTGTATTGTTTACAAATTTACCTGTGAAGCTGCCGAATTTTTCTTCGACTAACTGCACAGCTCTTGCTTCATCGATATCGCCGACAAAAGCTATAATGAGATTATCAGGTTTGTAATTTGTATTGTAAAAATTTTCTAAATCATTTTTTTGCAGATTGTTCAGAATACTTTCAGTGCCTTCCAGTGGTTTTGAGTAAGGCAGCTTATGATAAATATTCTTCTTGTAAATTCTGGAGGCTAAATAGTCGCCTTCATCTTTATATGAGATGATTGAGTTTATCTTCTGCTCGCGTAGCCTGTTAATTTCATCTTCTGCAAATGCAGGCTTAAGGATAACTTCAGACGTAATATCAAAAATTTTCTCGAAGTATTTTTTTAATGAGTAACAGCTTACAAACGTAGCATCGAAGTCACATCCTGAAGATAAAAATGCTCCGTGATAATCAACAAGCTCAGCAATTTCAAGCGCGCTTCTGCTTTGTGTTCCTTTAGTGAGCATCTCAGAAGTGAAAGATGATATGCCGTATTTTTCACCGTCAAAAAACGAGCCCGCTTTGAAAACAAATCTTGCAGATACTATAGGAAATTTTTCATCTTTGATTACAATTACGTTTATTCCGTTCGGAAGTGTTGCTTCAAAGTATCCGGGAAATTTTACATCTCTTGGCGCGCCAGGGACGGGTTTTTTACTTCTGTCTAATTTTTCTGTTATCATTTTTATGAATTATGAACAAGCTTTTAATTTTATTTTGGCAGGTAATCCAGTACTACCCGCTGATTCTTTTTCAGATATTTATTCGCAGCTTCGATTATATCCTTCTTGGTTATCGAAAGGAAGCTATAAATTTCGGTGTTAATTCTGTTCGCATCATCAAATATTAGTTTATCAAAAGAAAGCTTTTCAGCCAATGTAACTATTGAAGATTTTCTTAATGCAGTTCTTGTTTCTATATTATTTTTAACTTTTTCTATCTGTTCTTCTTTGATATTTCCGTTTTGTATTTCATCCAGTATTTCATCTATTGCCGTACCTATGATATCAAGATTTCTCCCTTTCAATGATATAGCGTTTATACCGAATATACTTGTCTGCTCCATTCCTGTTACCGATGTATCCACTTCGTTTGCAAGCGTCAGGTCATATACAAGTTTTTTATTCAGCAATGAACTCTCACCTTTGGAAAGTATGCTGCTTAATATCTGCAATGCGTAATAATCTTTAGTGCCCTCTGCAGGCACTCTGTAAAAAATAAATTTAGCAGGGAGCTGAATGTTATCGTATACTGTATCTTTTATTTCTTCAACAATATCATACTCTGAAAATTCTCTTCTGGTAAACGGTTTGCCTACGGGAATTCCACCGTAGTATTTTTCTACCAGTGCTTTTGCCTCTTCCATATCGAAGCTTCCTGCAAGAGCAATCACTGCATTGTTCGGTGCATAATATTTCTCGAAGTGGTCTTTTATATCATTGATGTTGAACTTTCTCAGTATTGACATATTGCCGAGAATAGAATTTCTATATCCCGAATTTTTAAACAATCGCAAATTGCTTTCTTCTTCTACACTTCCATAGGGAGTATTATCGAATACAAACTTTCTCTCTTCTGTAATTACATCCTTCTGAATCTCAAGCATTTCAGATGTAACTGCAAAGCCGGCAAGTCTGTCAGAATCCAGCCACAAGGCTACTTCCAATGAATTAGACGGGATTGTAATATAATAAGAAGTAACATCCCAGCTTGTATAAGCATTGCTGTCACCGCCGAGATCATGAAGTATAGCATCGAATTCACCATGAGGAATATTAGGCGAACCTTCAAACATAAGATGCTCGAATAAATGCGCCATGCCCGACCTCTCTTCATCGTCCTTTGAGCCTACGTGGTATGTTACATTAATACATACTGAAGGAATATTATCGGTTTTATAAAATACAGCGCGCATTCCGTTTGCCATTGTCATTTCTTCTATGGCAAGGGCTTTCTGCGCTACCCGGGGGAAATCTTCCGATTTATATCTGATGATGTTCGGCTTTATATTTAAATTATTTGGCAATTATTATTTTTTATCTTTTTTTGGAACATAGTTCAGAACAACTTTTTTAGCATCGGTAAAATATTTTTTAACGGTATTCTTTAAATCTTCTTTTGTTACGGAATTATATCGTGAAAGTTCATCGTTAATTTTATTCGCATCTTTGAAATACAATCTGTTGAATACACCGGCAACGTTTATTCTGTTAAGAGAAATTATCTTATTTACATGGGAGAACTCAAGCTCATTTTTTATTTTTTGCATATCATAATCGGGTATATCACCTTCTGCAAAAGCATTGACCTCATCTAAAATTATCTTCTGTGCTTCAGCCATGCTTTTACCCGGATTAACCGTTCCCAATATTATATATACACCTGCATCCTGTATAGTAAACTTGAAAGAAGATATATTTTTCAGAAGCATTTTATCATAAACTAAAAGCTTATATAATCTGCTGCTCTTATTATTAAAAACCAGCTTCGTAAAATATTCCAGAATATATTCTTCGGTGCTTCCTGCTCCCGGGATTTTAAAAGATATGTAAAACTTTTCCAGCATTACATTGTCTTCTATTGTTTCCGTTATGTCTTCCGTTAATTCTGTGAACTTATTTTCTTTTCTAATAATTCCATTGGACTTATTTATTCCTCCGAAATATTTTTCAATCAGATTCTTTGTATTCTCTATGTCAATATCACCTGAAATTAATAGCTCGGCATTTGGAGGAGAGTAATACTTATGATGAAAATCAATTGCATCCTGTCTTGAAAAATTTTTTATATGCTCAGCTTCCCCTATTGTAGTGTGTTCATACAATGAACCCGGGAAAATATTTTTCATAGTTAGCGCAAGGAAAGTTCCATAGGGTGCATTATCATAACGCTGAAGCTTTTCTTCAAGCACTACTTTTTTCTGGTTATCAAGATTTTCTTCGGTCAAATCAATTTCATTCATCCTGTCCGATTCCAGCCACAAAGCAGTTTCAAGAAAATTTGCAGGTATATCCTCATAGTATACAGTTGCATCCTGCATTGTAAATGCATTTGTTCTGCCGCCGCAATCCATAACAATTTTCTGATGCTGGGACTTTGGAATATTCTGCGAGCCTTCAAACATTAGATGCTCGAATAAATGCGCCACGCCGAACTGCCCCGGCTCTTCATCTTTTGCCCCGACTTTGTATCCAAGTGTTACGTTTACCAGCGGATTACTTGTATTTTTGTGAAGGACGCAGTGTAATTTGTTTGGGAGGGAGAATTCCTCAAAGATTAATTTCGTGTTCAAATATTGTCAAAGAAAAGTATATGTAAAGAGATAAAATTACCTTATTTAAGAGTGAATTACAAAGCAAAAAAGGAAGTAATATTTTAAAAATCAGAGATAAGATTGAGTGTTTAAATTTATTTTAATCTCTTTTATATTTTGCGGAAGTTTAACCCCAAAAACGAAAACCCCAAATGAAATTATATATTACAATTTTTACTGTAGCAATTCTTTGTTCTTTTTCTTTCAACGGCTGCAGTGATAATACCGTAACCACAGGAAGTTCTACGAATCTCACAGCGAATTATGAATGTCCCGTGAGTTCCACTTCAGCCTTGACTCACTTTTTCTCTGTTAACTTAAAACACTCAGGCAATACCTTATCGGGTGAAGTTCAATCTTATGATTCTGCCAATACACATAAAGGAATTCTTTCCGGTACTTATGACGGCATCAACATTTCAGTTTCAGGAGATATAACAGGTACAAACTACGATTTTACTTTTACCGGTTCATTAATTTCAAGCTCACCTAAAAAAATATCAGGTAATCTTCAGTTTACAACAGGAGATTCAAAGCCTGTTCCTGTTGAATTTGTAGAATCTGCTGCTGTTGATACTTCAATTCCACCAAATCAATATATCTTTCAATCTGTATTTGAATCTCCCAATCCGTCCGGTCCGCCTGTTATTTTTGTCCATGGAATGGGCGGCACTTTGCATGAATGGGATTCAGCAATGGCTTCGCTACCCGCTGATTTCAAAGCCCGGCACAATGTTTACAGATACCAATACGACTGGCAGCAACACATTGAAGTGAATGGAATTATTTTAAGAGATTCTGTTTTAGCAAGAGGACTTGTAAATCCTATAGTCATCGGGCATTCAATGGGAGGACTTGTAATCAGAGCTTATGTAAAAAATGGCGGTGCAATATCAAAGTTAGTTACGTTCGGCACGCCGCATTACGGCTCACCGCTTGCGAAGCTGAAAAATTTTGTACCCTGGCTTGGCTTAGATGGTCCGCAGGATATTGTTCCAAATTCTCCATTCTTAACAGCTCTTAATAATGACCCGGTTGATATTGCGAACCGAAGCAAGTACTATTTGCTTGCAGGAAGAATGGGAGGAAGTATTGTCGGCACTAAATGGGTTTGGAAGGAAGGTTATTATTCGCAATTTGTTAAAATCGCTTACTACGTAATGAAACTTTATTATCCTAATAAGGATAATGACGGTTTAGTTTCAGAAGATTCTGCTTTGCTCACAGGCGGCGGCGCAAATAATCCTTTACCTGTTC
The DNA here is from genome assembly GCA_041859205.1 of Ignavibacteria bacterium. GTDB lineage: Bacteria > Bacteroidota > Ignavibacteria > Tepidaquicellales > Tepidaquicellaceae > JAFDZO01. The sequence goes on from JBHEKU010000339.1 coordinate 10,448, forward strand.
AGCTTTGGGTTGACCATATGCACGAGCAGTATCCTATTATTTCATCCGGTATGTATAATTATGTGCTAGGGCTATAAAAGAAATAGAATAGTAATTTTATTCAAGAATTTATTAGAAAAAAACTTATGGAGTTTGTCAAATGGAAAGAAGACTTAGAAACCTCATTAGAGAACCTATCAAAAGCGCAAGAAATCCCATATAGTACATTACAAATTTCAACAACACCTAAATGCCCTGGAGTATATATGATAATTGAAAAAGTAACAAAGGAAATTTTATATGTTGGAGAATCTAACAATTTATCAGAAAGGCTATATAGAAATCATCTCATGGGAAACAAAACCAATGCTAACTTCAAAAAAAAATTAGTTGGTGATAACACTTTAACGGAAGTAATGTGTATTAATACAGCTAAGAAGTTTTTGAAAGATAAGTGCTCTGTGAAGTGGATTTTAGAAGATGAATTTGTAAAAAGAAAAGCTATAGAATGTTATATTACAGCCCTGCTTTTACCTAAATATGCTTTTATAGAAAAAATTAAACCACTATAATTTATTTTTTTGTATTATCTTTATTTGTAATTTTAGACAAATAATCGAGAATTAAGTATGTTCTTAAAACATTTTTCATTGTTCCATATTTTAGATTTTCACCGTGCATAATTTTATTTCTATTATAAACTACTTTGCTTTTTATCTTCTGTTTAGGGTAAGAAACACCAAAGAGAACATTTTCAATAAAATCAACTATCGAATAATAGTGTAAGTTAGTCTCTTCCCACTGTATCCATTCAAATTTCTTCACCGACCTATTGTTTTTCTGAATTCTAGTTTTATCAAACGTATATCCTTTCTTCTCTAAAAAATCATAAACAATTCCATCAATTTGTGCAATCAAAAAGGGAAGAATAAAATTGTTAACGTTGATCTTTTTTTGTTTATTTAAAACAGCTAATCGCAAAATATTTACAGAATCAATTAAAGATTTGTTCCTTCGTCTAAAAAACTTATTTGAATTCCATGATATTACCATTTTTTCTAAGTGATAAAAATTTTTCCTAGTTAAAAAATCTTGATAGTGTTTATCTAGCTTTTTTGAGTCATTAATTTCACTTAAAAACTTAATGTTAAAATCTTTTTGATTTTTTTCATTAAGTAAATATGGAGATAGAACCCAACCCTTCTTGTAAAGAGATTTATTTAAATCAATTATTTCAAGATTTGGTTTGAATGCCTCATATAGCTGGTTACCTAATTCAGCTAACTTACTATTAAATATTTTGATAGATTCTGAAACAACATTTAAAAAATTTTTAATATTATCTGAAAAATTACTTATATTTTCTTCTAATTTGGGGAATTTCTTTTCCAGATATTCTGTAAAGAAAACTTTAAAATCCTCATCCGTTTTTAAAAGTTCTTGCGTTTCTTTAAAAGTTAAATCAGATAAAAACTGCTCAGTATATTTTGCTTTTTTCACAATATCCCCCTCACCCTCTCCGCTACAGCTTCCCCCAATATTTTATATTGCTCCGGCATTGGATGCAGGCCGTCAACGCTTTCAACTTTTATAAAATCATTTGAATCCATAAACTCACACAACGCTGTTTCCGCAACTATTTTTTGTGCCGTGGAAAGCTTTTTTATTTCATCTTCCATACCGCCAAATCCTTCTTTGTTGAAATCGTTCATCTTACCTGGTACAGGCGGTGCTATAATTAAAATCTTCGGAGGCGTTCCTCCGAATAATGGAGTGTATGCAATTCGTATAAGCGAAAGTAATCCCCAGGACGATTCATCAGCCGTCTTGCCGCTTAGATGCATAAGGTCATTAATGCCGAGCATTATTATCACCAAATCAATTGGTGACTGCGACTCCATTATCATAGGCAAAAACTTACTGCCGTTTCTATCCGGGGCATAGGGCAGATCAAAACAGGTAGTTCTGCCGACAAGTGCTTCTGTAATAACTTTGTAATCGTCACCCAATGCTTTTTCCATTACACCCGGCCATGTTTCGTGATAGGCAAATCGCGTTCCGTCAGTCGGATTATATCCCCATGTGATAGAATCTCCGAAGCATAAAATTCTTTTCTGATTTTCGTCTTTCGCCTTTAACATATATAAAAATTTAATGAGATGATTACTATAAATTATATTTTTCGAAGGTGAGTTACAAGAATTTTCGGAGTTAACTATTGGATATAAAAACTCCCGGAAATCTCATTAAAATTCTTATTAATAAATTCTCGTTTAAATTTTGTGTTAAAAAATATAAAATTCTATTGGTATTAATTTAGCAGAATTGAGTTTTTAAAAAATCCCACCACCAGATTTCACCACGGACAATAGCCAGTATTTCTTTAATGGAAATAGTATTAATTTGAATTTCGTGAACTAACATTTTTAAAAAATTGTTACTAAGATTTTCAGTTGAAGCAAATTAAAAATTTTCTATATTATGTGCAGGAAGATTAATCCTTATTTTTCCCGATAATCCCCTGATTTTATTTTGAAATTGCCAACTTTATTATTTGAATTATCAATCAAATAAACCTTAACGATTTTCCTGAGAATATGCTGCCGCAAAACACTATTGATATATTAAAAACACTTAACAAAACGGAGTTAAAATCACTCGGTGATTTTATAAATTCCCCTTATTTTAATTCAATCGAAAAATTAAAAGATCTGTTTATTGAAGTATCAAAGTCGTATCCGGATTTTACTTCTAAACGGCTTGAAGATGAGGCAATTCATAAAAAGTTATATCCCGG
>JBHEKU010000343.1:0-4304 GCA_041859205.1 Ignavibacteria bacterium
TTCGTCTTCAGGTACAACTACGATTACTCAGGATACAGTTAAAAATCTTACAACTGTATGCGGTTTAAATTCGGGTACAACTACCAGCGCAGTAGGTATTGCAATATCTGACCAGGCAGCTAGTGGTTTTGGAAACGGTTACGGTAACGGAATTGTTGTAAATAATTGTACATTCCAAAAAACAATGTTTGGTGTAACATCTATCGGTGGAAACGTTGTCGGAACTTCTAATATGACAAACATTTCATTTATTGGAAATAACTTAGCAACATCAGGAGCTAATTGTATTGGTTTTGCGGAATAGCTATGCAGGGAACAAATGGTGGATTGATTTCACAAAACACTATTGCAAACTTTGAAACTGTATCTGCCGTTGATCACAGAGGAATCTGGCTACCAACAGCAGCTAAAAATATAGTTGTAGAAAGAAATAATATTAACACCTTAGCATATACAGGTGTAGGCGGATATGGTAACTATGGTGTTTTACTTACTGCCGGTGAAACTGCATCGAATAACATTATCAGAAATAATGTTATCGCTGATTTATATGGCGACGGATGGACGCATTTAACCGTGCTTGGTGATAATACTCACGGTATCTATGCAACAGGAACACAAACAGGTATAAAGATTTACAATAATTCAATCAGCCTTGGTAGAAATACTCTTAATCAGACTGACGCTATGACTACAGGTATCTGCCTTGGAACAGGTTCTACAGCTGATATAAGAAACAACTCTATTGTAAACAACGCAGGTTTATTAGCAGCAACCGGATATGGTTCAACATGTATTTATTTGCAGTCAGGTGCTTCTCAGTTAGAGAATTCTAATTATAATAATTTGTATAATAATGCTACCGGTTCAGGACTTAAACTGGTCGGTAAAATATCTACAACAAATTATGCAACATTAGATCTTTATAAAGCAGCTACTTCACTTGATGCAAGTTCTGTTTCAGGTGATCCTGCGTATACATCTGCAACAGATTTAATGCCGGATGTTAACAATGCTAACAGCTGGACTTTAAGCGGTAATGGTCTTCCGGGATTAGTTACAAACGATTATAATGGAACTGCAAGAAGCACAACTGTTGCTACAGGTTCAGTATCTATTGGCGCTTATGAGTACGATCCGATTGCAATTCCTCCAACATCTACAGAAAGTGCAGCTCCGGCTCCAAGCACAACAACGACATATACATTTGCAGGAAGAACATTAGCTACCCTTACATGGGGCGCAGGCGGAACACCTCCTACCTCTATGGCATTGGATTATTTCCCGGGAGTAAATCCTCCTGGTTCAACCGGATTTAATGTTGGTAACGGATACTGGGTATTTACACCTACAGGCGGTTCAGGTTATTCTTACGATGTATTGTTTAATTATAACGAAGCACAGTTAGGAACTATCCCGACTGAAAACGATATAAGATTAGCAAAATCTGATAACGGCGGCGCTTTGTACACTCCATACTTGGTTGCCGGATCAGGCGCAGGCGAGTATACTCTTAATACAACTGCAAATACAATTCAGGTTAACGGATTGACATCATTCTCTATGTTCGGTCTTGCTGACGGTAATGCACCGTTACCTGTTGAGCTATCTTCTTTCTCAGCAAATATCAACAAGAACAATGTTGATTTAAACTGGTCAACCATATCAGAAGTAAACAATACCGGTTTTGAAGTTGAAAGAAAATTAGTTTCAACAACAACATGGGGTAAAGTAGGATTCGTAGCAGGAGCAGGTAACTCTACAACTGTTAAGAACTATACATTCTCAGATAAAAACTTAGCAACAGCTAAATATAACTACAGATTGAAACAAATTGATAATAACGGAAACATAAATTATCATAACCTTTCAGGTGAAGTTATAGTTGGTGTACCAACTAAATTTGACTTAAGCCAAAACTATCCTAATCCATTTAATCCTACAACAAAGATTAATTACGATTTACCGTTCGATAGCAAGGTTTCAATCAAAATATTTGATATGACAGGTAAAGAAGTTGCTAACATAGTTAACAGCTTACAAACTGCAGGATATTACACAGTACAATTCAACGGTTCCGATTTAGCCAGTGGTGTTTACTTCTACAATATTATTGCAGAAGGCGGCAACACAGCTAAATTCGTAAAAACAAAGAAAATGGTACTTGTAAAATAACACTCCAATAAATAATAAATTTGTTCAAAACCCGTTTTGTGAAAACAGAACGGGTTTTTTATTTAATTTAGATAAATTCATTTTTTAGCTTTTTGTTTTATACTTCCATCGTGTATAGAAATAGTGTGAGAATAATTGTAAATTGAATAGCTAATTTGTTAGTTGGCCGCACCCTTCTAAGATTATCACAAATATTACAATTTTTTCCCTAAAGCAAAAAACTAAAATGAAATCATTCACCATTGTTTTCTTTTTTCTATTTTTATGTATTTCACAAACCTTTGCAACATACTACACACCGGGAACAGGTGTCCGATGGAATATGGACGACCTTGTTGCAAATTCAGGCGGAGTAGTTACGTTTGGCTCAGGATTTTATACTGTTACTGATACAGTTAAAATAAAAGCAGGCGATACTCTTTACATTAATACCGATGTGACAGTAAAGTTTGCAGCCGGCAGATCACTTGCCTGCGCAGGTACTTTATTATTTAACCCTCCCACCGGAATTTTATTTACACCCGTTGATACAACAACTAAATTTTCAGGTATTCGTATTGATTCAAGCAACTCTTCAGTGATTCGAAAGCTTACACTTGAGTATTCAGTTGCATTAAGAGTAAATGACGGAAGCGCAATTGTAGACAGCTGTATATTCAGAAATAACGGACTGATTGCTTCAACTTTTACGAACGCAGCAATAGTTATACTTAGAACGAATAACAGAATGACTGTTTCAAACTCTCAGTTCATTGATAATTACAGGGCAGCAATTCAATCGGGCTCGAATATAGCTACTCCAATGACTATTAATAATAATTACTTCATAGGTAATGACAGACTATTTGTAAATACACCTCAGATAAATCTTGCAAACAGCGGAGTAGGGGATACTATAAAAATCACCAATAATACTTTGCTAAAGCCTTCAACTAACAGCGGTGGAATATCTTTTGTAAGCTCATCAGGTCAGCTTAATGCAATTGTTACAGGTAATATAATAAAGAATAACAGATACGGAATTAATGTTCAGGGCGGAAGTAGTATAACTTATGTAAGAATTGCATATAACCAGCTTGACAGTAATAATATTCAGAATCTCCCGAACCTTGGCGGAAGCGGTATTGCATGTTCCGGCGGTACGGCAGTCAGCCAGCCGAACACAATTATAACGGGAAATTTAATTCGTTGGAATCTCTGGGGTGTTACAATTCAGAACAGGCATAAACCCAACATCGGAAATATTACGAATGCTGATACTTCAGATGACGGGAAAAATGTTTTTGTAAATAATACTAACGGAACAACTCCTTTTATTGATTTATATGATAACTCAATTGATTCAATTTATGCTCAGAATAATTACTGGAATACAAGCAATATAGATTCAGTAGCTATGAAGATATTTGATAATACCGATAACGCCTCTTTAGGTGTAGTTTATCGCACTCCGATAAAATCATTATCTCCTGTTATATCGTCAAATCCTTATTATGGAAATAACGGAAGCTCAGGTACATCATTATATTACTTTGCAAACTCTACTTCATCAGGTTCAGGTTCTCCTTCGCAGCCTGAGTTTTCATGGAGAGATACTACAGGCAGCACCAGTCTTATAGTGAATGGTACAGCCGTAACAGCTCTTGGAGCAGGGACTGTCAATGATGGAAGATTTGATGTCACAGGACAATTTGGCGGAGACTTTATAAGATTTTTCGGAACAAGTTATATACAAATGTATATAGGTACGAACGGTATTATTAATTTTAATCCTTTTACTCCTACAGGAAGCACAGTTGCGCCACCTTCAACAGGGCTTCCAACATCGGTAGTAACTACAGCAGTATTTCCTTTATGGATGGATTTTGATTTTTCATCAGGACCTGTGCCAAACCGTTTGAGTTATAAAATAAATGCAAATGAAATAATCGTAACATATGATAATGCATTTGTCGCAGCAGGAAGTTCATCAGAATATGTTTCATTTCAGGTTGTTTTGGAAAAACGCAATAACAGTTCACAAAACTCAAGAATAACTTATCAATATGATTTTGATCACACGGGCGCAGATTTCATTACCCTTTATAATAATAATACGCTTCCTACTCATTTAGTTGGAATGAATTACA
>JBHEKU010000245.1:0-12393 GCA_041859205.1 Ignavibacteria bacterium
TTATATAAATTATAAACCCCAGCAACAACAATAAATTTAAATGGAAAAATTTCAAAAAGATTTCTTAGTCTCCCTTATAAATGAGCTTGGACCCTCAGGCCATGAAATAAAAGTACAGAAGATATGGAAAGAAGAAGTATCAAAGTTTTGCAAAACTATTTCAAATGACCCGCATGGTAACTTAACTGCAACGTTAAATCCCGATGCAGATTTTTCTATAATGATTGTCGGCCATGCCGATGAAATCGGTCTGATTGTAAATTACATCAGTGACGAAGGCTATATTTATTTTCAGAGAGTCGGCGGTGTTGACCAGTCAATTCTATCCGCTCATAAAGCGCGCATACTTACAAGTAATGGTGTAGTCGAAGGAATATTCGGTCAAAAATCTCTTCATCAGGAAGATGGTTATACACGTAAGTTACCAAAAATGCACGAAGTATATATAGATATCGGCGCAAAGAATAAAGAGGAAGCAGCTAAGTATGTTATGGTCGGCGACCCGGTTATCTTCGGTAATGACTACAGTGACTTACTAGGTAACAATGCTGCTGCAAGATGCTTCGATAACAGAATCGGAATATATATTGTAGCTGAAGTGATGAGAAAATTATCGAAGGAAAAATTTAATACAAAAGTTTACGGTGTTTCATCGGTGCAGGAAGAGACAGGTGTTTGGGGGGCAGGCAATGCTGCGTATCATTTAAAGCCGACTCTTGGTATTGCGCTTGATGTAATGCCTTCCACTGATGTGCCCGATGTAATGAAGGAACAGTTCGGCGATATAAAGCTGGGTAACGGTCCTGTGATAAGAAGAGGAGTTGTGACGAATAACTTTGTATGTGAGAGAATGATACAGGTTGCGAAAGATAAAAATTATAAATATCAGATTGATGTTGAGAACGGAAGATTCGGTACGGACTCCGATGCAATTGCAAAAGTGAGAAGCGGTATACCTGTGGGAGGAATGGAAATCCCTACAAGATATCTGCATTCTTCCAATGAAGTTCTAAATTTAGATGATGTGGATATTTGTGTTGATTTGCTTACTGATATTATACTGGAGTTTGATAAGAAGAAAGAAGATTTTAATTTTAAGATCTAACCATTGGGTAAAGATTTCAAGCTGAAGTTTTATATAGATTTTGACGGGACGATAACGATGAATGACGTGTGGGTGAACTCCATAGGTAAATTTATTAAAGACAAGGATAAGCTGAAAGAGATAGAAGATGATTTTATTGATTTGAAAATCTCTGCGAGAGAATGCATAAAAAAGGAATTGGATCTGGTTGAGGATTTCAGCTATGAACAGTTTAATAAATATCTCGATGAAGAAAGCCTTGACCCCTACTTCAGAAAATTTTTAAACTGGTGTAGTGAAAACAACTACCCTGCTACGATTTTAAGCGAAGGACTGGATTACTACATAAAGTATATTTTAGATAAAGAGAAAATAGATATTCAGTTCTTTTCAAATAAGCTGATTGTAAGCAATGATAATAAATTATCGTGTGAGTTTCCGCACAGAGATGAAACGTGTAACTATTGCGGAGTATCAAAGCGGAATGTGTTGGTTAACAATACAAATGACTTGGAAGATGAGATTTCTGTTTTTATTGGAGACGGAGTTTCAGATTACTGTGTAAGCAACTATGCGGATATTCTCTTTGCAAAGAAACGATTAGCATCTTACTGCTGGAAAAATAATCTGACTTATTTTGAATATAAAGATTTTTCAGATGTGATGAAGAAGATAGATAAACTGAAAGAGCAGAATAAATTAAAACACAGGCAGGAAGCAAAGGTAAGAAGGAAAGATGTTTTTTTAGGCGGGTGATATAGATAACCACGCATTATGTAGAGACGCAATACTTTGCGTCTTGTTTTTTCAGAGGAGACGCAAAGTATTGCGTCTCTACAATTTAAGAATTATGGATTACAGAAAAATAGGAAATATATTTTTTAAATACAGAAGCTATACACCGCTGCCATTGGTATTGATGATGGTGCTGTTTATAAATCCGACAACGACATCGGTGCTGATTGGTCTACTGATCGCAGTCGCAGGCGAATCAATCCGCTTATGGGCAGTATCATATGCAGGAAGCGAAACACGCGTGACATCAGGCGTTGGCGGAACGTACCTTGTAACGCAGGGACCGTACGGTATTGTCCGTAACCCGTTATACTGGGGCAATATTTTTATTTATCTCGGTATGGGAGTTATGAGCAATGCGCTATTCCCCTACTTACAGATTTTTGCACTGCTATATTTTTTATTTCAGTACTACTGCATTATATTGAGCGAAGAAGATTTTCTTCGCGGCAAGTTCAAGAGTGTGTTTGAAAAATATTATAATTCTGTGAACCGATTTATGCCTTCGTTCGGCAGAGTGCCGGCTGAAATAAATTCTAACTTAGGAATAAATTTTAAGGCAGGTTTTGTATCGGAAAAAAGAACTTTGCAGTCGTTCTTTATAACAATGATAATTATTCTTTTCTTTTATTTTACAGGTATAAGAATTTTTTAGACTTCTGATTTGAACTCACTATTGCTCTCAATTAATGCATCAAGCTTTTCATCAGAGAATTCCAAATCCTGATTTTCCCACGTTTCTTTTACCAATAATTTAAAATCTTCAAAGGTAATTTTTTCACCATTCTTGAAAAATTCAGGGAACGGATATATTTCAATGGTGTCTTTTAAAAAAGAGACACATGCAGAAAGAAAATAATAATCAGGGGTATTTACTCTGTAGATTACGGGAACTCCCTGACAGTTCCAAAATTCTATACCGGAATGATTCATCCGACAATTTATTATAAATTTATTTAAAAAATAATTTAAAAATAATTCGGCGTGTAATTTTCTTGATACGGATAAGATTAAAAAAATTATTCACTTTTTAGCAAAAAATAGCTATATTAGGCTAAAGAAAATAAAAACTATTATCCCCGAAGGAAATATTTTTTAACTTTCTCCTCTAAAGTATGAAGGATACTAAACTTTCCGAAATATTGCTTAAGTTAACGAAGATAGAATTTCGGAACCTCGAAGAGTTTCTTCTTTCTCCATTCTTCAATAAGAATCAGAATATTCTTAAGCTGTATTATATTCTGAAAGATAACCATCATATGCTTTCAACGGGTATGATAGAACAGCAGGAAATATTCAGACAGATCTTCCCTAAGGAAAAATTTGATGACGTTAAATCCCGAAAGCTTTTATCAAATTTCACAAAGCTTGTCGAACAATATCTTATTATACTTGAGCTTGATAACAACAAGGTGAATACTAATATAATTTTGCTGAATGCATTCAAGGATAGAAATATCACTAAGTCATTTGAAAGCCTTAAGCAGATTATCCTGAAGGAAAAAACTCTCGGAATAAAAATGAATGAGAAGTATTACCAGGATATGGTAAATCTTTACGCTCAGATGCTTTCATATCATGCAGATTCTATTTCATCTGAATACGAAACGCTGATAACAAAACTTGAAGAAGCGCAGAATTATAAATTTATAATCAGTAAGCTGAACATAAATTATCTTGCAAGCTACGTTAAAAATAATTCCAATAAGAATTTTAACCAGAGAAACTGGTGCTTTGATGATGTAGTTAAGTTTGTTGAAAAGAATAAAGATAGTATCAAATCTGAACATCCCGTAGTTTATCTTCATTATCTTAACTATATAATGACACAGGATGAAGACGCGCCTGCGCCGTTCAATGAGATGAAAGAGTTTATGGAAGCTCATATAGACCAGCTTGATAAGGCGAGTATTAGATTCTTCCTGATGAATATGAATAATTATTGCGTGAAGCTTTACTGGAACGGAAGCAACGATGCCCTGAATGATATTTTAAGAATCAATTCTTATCTGGATGAAAAAGATATTCTGTTTATAGATAAAAAAGTTAATGCAAATAATTTCCTCACAGTCGTAAATCTTTCATTGAAACTGAATGCAGTTCAGTGGGTAGAGAATTTTTTAAATAAATATAAGGATAGGTTCCCCGAAGAATTAAAAGACTCAACTGTATACCTAACGCTTGCCAGAATTTTATTTGCGCGCAAGGAGTACGATAAATCTCTCTTCGCTTTGGGCAAAGTAAAGTATATTAATTACTTCTACTATATAAATTCAAAGCTGCTGCTTTGTAAGTTGTATTACGAATTGAATTACCTTAAAGAAATTTCTTCTATTATAGAAAGCATAAAGCAGTTCCAAAAGAGAAACGATAATATTCCGGTGGCTATGAATAAGGCAATTAATAGTTTTCTTTCCTATCTGAAAAAACTGGTGCGTATGAAAATGAATCCGAATGAGAGACTTAACTATGAAGAAATTTTAAAGGCAACTTATACAGCAGAAAAAGAATGGCTGGCAGATAAAGTGAAAGAGCTTATTCACACATTGCCTAAAGCAAGTTAGAAGAATGTAGAATTCAGAATGTAGAATTCAGAATGTAATCTTTCTAAAGCTGGAATTGATAATCGATAAAATGTAGAATTTTCTTTTTGTTAGTTCCTTACTAGAAAAGAATTTATAAATAGTTAGCAAAATAAAAAAACCCGCATGAAGCGGGTTTTTTGTTTGTACATCTTATGTAATCTGAATTAGTTCTTATATGATATTTTCTTCGGAACAGTAAACTGTCTCAATCCGTCTATCGAACCTAAGTAACCGAAACCGCTTTGCTTTATTCCTACCCATGGTGTGCCTGATACGCCGCCGATTCCCTGATTAACACCTACCATGCCTGATTCAACCTGTCTTGCGATTTCTTTTCCTTTATTCTGGTTCTTAGTCCATACTGTTGCGCCAAGTCCGAAGCTTGAGTTGTTCGCTTTCTCAATTGCTTCCTCTGCGCTTTTTACTTTCTGAATGCAAACAACAGGTCCGAATGTTTCTCTTACCATAATGTCGTGCTTATCGGAAAGGTTGCTTAAAACTGTAGGCTCCATAAAAAATCCTTCACCTTCAATTTTGCTTCCGCCGTGTAAAAGCTTTGCGCCTTTTCTTCTTGCTTCATCTATCTGCGAAAGAACGTGCGCTCTTTGTGTATCGTTTACCATAGGTCCCATATCAACATCATCTGTGCTCTTACCGACTTTCCAGTTCTTTAAATTCTCTAAAACTAATTTTTCAAATTTATCCGCAACTTTATCTTCAATGTAAATTCTTTCAACAGAGACGCAAACCTGTCCTGAATTTCTCAATGAACCATTCACTGCGTACTTTGCAGCTCTCTCTAAATCTGCATCTTTTAAAATTATCATAGGGTCTTTTCCGCCGAGCTCAAGAACTAATCTATTAAGATTTTTTGCGCAGGCTGACATGATTCTTTTGCCGACATTCTGCGAACCGACAAAAGCTACCATATCAATATCTGAGTTGATAAGAATCTCACCGACTTCTTCAGCGCCCTGCAATAAATTTATTGCGCCTTTAGGTAGATAATTATTATAAATTTCATAGATTGCTTTACCTGCTAACGGTGTATTTTCCGAGGGCTTGAACACAACAGTATTACCTGCAAGCAATGCAGGTGTAAGAAGTGATTCAGGCATTCCTACAGGGAAATTCCATGGAGTTATAACAGCAACAACGCCAAGCGGCATTCTATGCAATTCAGTTACTGTGTTTTCTTCTTTCAGCATCTCAACTTCGTAAGCTTTCTCTGCCATGTTAATATTCTCTTCGATTGCGTAAGCTGTTCCAAGCACTTCACCGACAGCAGATTTCAAAGGCTTGCCCATTTCATCGGCAATAATTCTGCCAATTCTGTCCTTTGCTTTTGCTAAATCCTTCGCAACTGATTTCATCAGAGCAATTCTTTTTTTGAGAGGAGTATTGCCCCATACTTTATATGCCTTGTGAGCGAGCTTTACTGCCGAAGCAATTTCACCTGCCGAAGAGCATTTTATTTTTTCAATTAATGCGCCTGTCGAAGGATTTACATCGAGTATAAACTTCTTATGCATTTTTGTTAAATATGTTTGCATTATTTTTTTATAATAGTTTTTTAAATAATCCCAGAACTCCCTGTTTCCAGGCAATTCTATGAGTCACGCCCGTGCCCTGCTGTATTGTGTGTTTATTATCAAGATACCATTGGTATGAACGGATAAGTGCTTGTGAGTTTGAGAATTTGGGATTCCAGCCAAGCTGCTTCTGAGCTTTTTCTATAGATACGAATGAGTCAGTATCGGCTGTTCCGTAAATCCATTTATATAATGGTGATAGATTTAATATTTCAAAAATTCTAAGGAAAAATTTTATTGGTCCGGCAGGTGTACCCATAACGCGTGAACCTGTTCCGGCATATTCGCACATAGCTCCCACATCTTCTCTTACTGTTTTAAATTCTTTCGCGCCTACATTGAATGTATCGTTTATTTTTTCAAGCGGAAGAGTTGAGCATAATAAAATTGCATCAACTAAATCTTCTACTTCAAATAACTGATAACGGTTTTTTCCGTTCCCGATAATCGGAATTTTTACGCCTGACTCAATCCAATCATAAAGGATTTGGAATACACCAAGTCTTGCAGTTCCTATAAAACTTTTTGGTCTTAAAATGGCAATCGGTAATCCTTTCGTTCTGTACTCTTCGCAGATTTCCTCACCCATAATTTTACTTTTTCCGTAAGGACCTACACCGACTCTCGGATGATATTCATATAACGGATGAACATCAGGAACGCCGTATACTGAAGTTGAAGAAATAAAGACCATTCTTCCGACTTTATTTTTTAATGCTGCTTCACAAACGTTTCTTGTTCCGTCAACGTTTGTTTCAAAGATATCTTTTTTCTTCCAGAGTGGTAGAGCGGCTGCGCAATGGATAACAATATCGGCACCTTTAAACATTTCGTCCATCTGTTTTGCATCGCGAACGTCTCCGTAAATCATATTTATTTCTTTATTGTAATCGCCTTCTTCGAAAGGTGCAATATCAAAGAAAGTTGTGTTCTTATAAGGAGTGATTTGATTAATTTTCAGGTTAATGTGATAGCCTAAAAATCCTGCTCCCCCTGTTACAATAATTTTTAATTCTTTTTCTGCCATTAGTTGAATAAATTATTTATTAATAATTTCCGAATACTTTTATAATTGAACTTCTTATTGAATTTCCTTTATCTGAAATTAAGTATGAAATTGCATCTGCAACTTCTTCGGGCTTTACCCATTTTTTAATATCATCTTCACTTCCCCATTCACGGTTTGCCGGCGTATCAATAATGCTTGGCATTACTGTGTTAGCTCTAATATTGTAGTCTTTATATTCTTCCGATATTGTATCCATCAGCCAGTTCACTCCTGCTTTAGAGTATGAGTAAGGAAAACGTGCTGCTTCAGGTTTCATTCCGGCTATTGCACCTATGGAAACAATCCTTCCGAAATTATTTCTTTTCATTATTTTAAGGCACTCTCTTGTAAAAAAGAAAGTTGACTTAAAATTGAAAGTGAACATTTTATCAAACGCTGCTGTATCTAAATCTGCAATATTTACCGGAGCGTGTATTCCTCCGACTGTATTTACTAAATAATCTATGCTTCCTTTTTCCTGAATTTCAACGCTGTCAACAAAATCCTTTACTGAATTTTCATCGAATGCATTGCAATCGAATGCAAATATTTTTCTTAGCTTGAATTCACCTTCATCTGCGGTGGAAGAATTATCAAATACATGATTGAACTCATCCATTGTGAGAGTCGGGATGTAAACTTTTACTCCCTGCTCAGCTAATTTATGAGCAACAACTCTGCCTAATCCACCTGTTCCGCCGGTAACTATTGCAACTTTATCTTTTATGTTTTTTTCTGACATTCTTTTTTATGTAGAGACGCAAAATTTTGCGTCTCTACGAATTACTGTAAACTTAATTTCTCCTACTCAACTCGCCACGGTTTATTGAGAGTTTATTCCGATCTGTGGATTACAAATCAGCGGATCACGCTAAACAAATCTTACCTTGAATAACTTCCCTCTTTGCGCCTGTAACACTGGGGAGATTCGAAGTCATTCCGTTATATGTTTCGTTTGCAAGTATTGCAAATAAAACCGCTTCTTTATTCTTTGCTGTAATACCTTTTGAATCTAATTTTAAAATTTTAGTTCCGGGCAAATAAGTTGAAATGCTCTGAACTAAAAATTTATTCTCCGCACCGCCTCCGCTGATATGCAATTCTTCAATAGAGCTGCATCCTTTCGGAAGAAAATTCATAATATTGTAACAAATTGTAAACGCCGTAAACTCTGTAACCGTGCTAATAATATCCTGCTTAGGTATTCCTTTGGAATTTTTTAAAATGTAATTTATAAAATCTTCGCCATAATACTCGCGCCCCGTTGCCTTCGGAGGCTTAGCCGTATAATATTTATCTTTTGCTTTAAGCTTATTGAATAACACCGGATTCAGTTTTCCAACCGATGCAATCTTTCCGTTCTTATCAAAATCCTGCTTATAAAACTTCTTCATAAGGGCATCTATCATCATATTGCCTGCGCCGGTATCGAATGCCGTAACTTCATTTTTTTTGCATCCTTTTTTGAGAATCGTAACGTTACCTATTCCGCCAATATTTAAAAGAGCGATATTCTTCTTTGTATTGCCGAATAAAATATAATCGAGGTAAGGAGCAAATGGCGCTCCGTTTCCGTTTACAGCCATATCTGCAGTTCTGAAATCGCCAATTGTAGTTATACCCGTCAAAGAGGCAATAACAGAGGGGTCCCCGATTTGCAAAGTTGCCTTGGATTTTATGCCGCCAACTGACTTTTCCTGTGGAATATGGTAAATTGTCTGTCCGTGGGAGCCGATAAATGAAATTGAGGAAGAATTTATTTTCCGCTTTGTGAGGAACTCCTTAACTGCCTGAGCAAATGCCTTGCCTACAATAAAATTCAGAAGGCAAATCTCCTCAACATTGCTGCTTGCAATATGAGAATTTTTAAGTATCAATTTTTTAAGCTCGTTAGAGTATCGCTTTGAATAAAATTCTTTAACTGCAATTTTCGTCTTTGGCCCAAATCCCGTAACTTCCACTAAAACACAATCGATAGAATCGACGGAAGTCCCCGATAAAATTCCAATAATTCTCGTAACTTTAGGCATTTAGTCCGTTAATTTTGAGCATATTTTGAAACAAATATACAATTTTTACGAATTATATTCTATGGAGAAACATATCCGCTAAGCAGAGCCGATAAACATATCTGTAATCTTTCCCTCACATTAAAGATGGCGAACTTTAATAGCTTTGGAACTAAGTTCAAAGAAAAGAGTGTAAAGATTATAAATCTTTATTATTTACATTTATTTTGATAATATTTTTTATGATTTTGCTACAAATTAATTTCTAAAATGGAAGAATTTAGCATTACTAAGAAAAGTTCGGGAGATATTGAGATCCTTAACCTGGAAGGATTCCTCGATGCCCATACTTCAGTAGAGCTGGAAAAGGAACTTGAATCACTATTGGCTTCGAACAAGTTTAAGATTATAGTGAATTTCAAGAAACTGACTTATATAAGCAGCGCCGGACTGGGAGTATTTATGGCTTACATAGAAAATACAAGAGATAATAAAGGTGATATAAAGCTTTGCGAAATGAGCGAGAAGATATTCAATATTTTCGATATGCTCGGGTTTCCGATTTTGTTCGAGATTTACAACGAAGAAAACACAGCGGTAGAAAAATTCAGCAACAACTAACAGACTATTGAGCGATAATGTAAAAATATTGATTTCAAGTTCTACTAAAAACCTTTCAACAGTGAGAAAGTTTGTGGAAGAGAGCGCTGAGCACAGCGGGCTTGACCAGGCTACTATCAACCAGATAGTGCTTTCCGTTGACGAGGCTTGTACCAATATTATTAAACATGCGCACAAATATAATGAAGCCAATACAATTGAAATAGAAGTTGAAACTGAAAACAATCAGATCAAAATCACTTTCAATTATAAAAGCGGTAATACATTCGACCCGAACGATGCATCAAATCCTGATATGACTGAATATTTCAAAAATTTCAGAGTCGGCGGACTTGGAATCCCAATCATGAAAAAATTCATGAGCAAAATTATTGCACAGCATAAAAATCCTGATATAAATTCTCTTATATTAATAAAATCTTTAGATAAACCATCATCTTTCCCGGCAGGGGCAAAGCAGTTCAGAGGCACAATAGTATTCCGGTAAATTTAAGTACCTTCTCTCAATGTCCAGAACAGAATCAGAGCAAAAACAGCTTGAGTTGAATTCGCTGATAGAGTTTTCACAGACTCTTAACGGCAATCTTGACCTAGATTTCATCTTCCGTAATATTCTTCTGAGTATCATGGGGAAAATGCTTATCTCAAAAGCTCTTGTTCTCATTAAAAAAGATTTTGTAAATCCGAGTGATATTTATTTACCAGTTACATGCCGCGGCATAGAAATAAAAAATATTCCTAAAGAGCTTGAGTTAATTTTTCCGAAGCTGCCTTTCTTTCACGCAGAAGATTTAGAAGTCTGCCATACACTAAAAGATTACGGATTAAAATATTTCTTCAAAATTTATTTTCAGAATAAATTGCTGGGAGTGTTATGTCTGGGAGATAAACTCGGCGCGCATACATCGGAGCTAAGTAAAAGTGAAATAGTTTTTATTGAAACAATGCTTAATATTTCTGCATCGGCGATTGAAAACACACTGAAGTTTACTGAAATAAAAGCGCTTAATCAGAATTTGAGCTCAAAGATACAGCAATTGAAATCTCTGTTTGAGCTCAGCAAAGAGTTCAACTCGAATTTTTTAAACAAAGAAAACATTCTGAAGCTGTTGAATTTTTCTTTGCTCGGAAATTTTGGAATAAGAGACTATGCAATTATTTCAAAAGATAAGGAAGAAAAACTTTATCTGATGAAGGAAAATAAAAATGTAAATCTTGAAGGTTTTGATGTTGAGATTTTGAATACTCTGAATAAGCCTTACATGATACTCGAAGAGAACGGGAACGAATTTCTGGACAGTCTTTATAAAAAACATTACGAGCTTATAATACCCACAGTCAACGACGGCAAGACAGATAATATAATTATTCTTGGTAAGAAGCTTACGCCTAAACCCTACAGTGAAAGCGACCTTGAGTTTCTTGAATCGATTGTAAATCTTTCAGTGATGTCTATTGAAAACTCAATGCTTTTTGATGAGTTTCTTGATAAGAAAAAAATTGAGAGTGAGCTGCGCATTGCAAGAGAGATACAGATTGCACTGCTGCCGAAAAATATTCCTAATGTTCAGGATTATGATATAACTGCTACAAATATTCCCGCACTGCATATCGGCGGCGATTATTTTGATGTCATTAAATTAAATGAAAATAAAGTCGCGCTGATAATTGCAGATGTATCAGGTAAAGGAACACCGGCTTCGCTGCTGATGTCAAATATACAATCAGCTGTTCACTCATATCTGAAGCTATACACTGAAGATACATTTGATCTGGAATCAGTAACAGGAAAGATAAATGAGCTTATATATGAGAACACTCCGCCGGAAAAATTTATTACATTCTTCTGGGGAATACTCGATACGAATACACATGAGTTTGAATATATAAACGCGGGACATAATCCCCCGTTTGTATTAAAAAATTCTCACGTTCATTTATTAGATAAAGGTGGATTTATGATTGGCATTATGGATACAGGTGTAATCTATGAAAAAGGAAAAATTACATTGGGCGATGACGATGTCCTGATATTCTACACTGACGGAGTAACTGAAGCGCAGAATAATCTTAACGAAGAATATGGCGATGAAAATTTAATCTCATTTGTAAAAAATATCCGGGGCGAGACATCTAAAACAATTCTCAGCGAAATCACAAACTCTATTGATGCATTCACAAAAGGAATGCCTCAGTACGACGATATAACGCTTATTATTTTAAAGAAGAATAAGTGTACTAAATAAAATCTTACATGCTTACTGAAAAACAGGAGAAGTGGGTTCAGAATTTATCGAATGAATCAATCATCTCAATTGTTCCTTTCGATCCAAACTGTCAGGCAATATTCAATAATATAAAATTCATTATACAATCTAAGCTAGGCAAGCAACAAAGAGTTGAGCATCGCGGAGCGAGCAGTCTTGGCATATCGGGTCAGGATGAAATTGATATACACATTCCCGTTCCGGAAAAAAATTTTAACGAGCTGATAAATCCTTTGGGGGAATTATTCGGTCCGGTAAAGGGACATTATCCATTGGAAAGGGCGCGCTTCAATACTATTGTAGACGGTAAGAAGATAGAAATATTTATAGTGAATGAGGAAAGTTCGGCATGGCTGGAAGGTCAGAAATTTTACGAGTATTTAAAAAATAAT
>JBHEKU010000231.1:0-8685 GCA_041859205.1 Ignavibacteria bacterium
ATTTTGTTGATACAAAGAGAATGGTACTTGTCAAATAATATGTAACAAGTAGAAAATAATAAGTAAAATAAAAGCTCATCTTGGGAAACCGGGATGAGCTTTTTTTATTTATAGATTTTTAGTAATTTAAATTAAATAAAAACATAAGCTATGAGAAAGCTCACCCTGTTTTTCACAATTCTTTTTCTTTTATACCCATTATTTATAAATGCTCAATGGGAGCCAATTCCAATCGCATTAAATCGAGGCTCCGTCTATTCATTCGCTTCAGATGGAGATAATATGGTAGCAAGTTCATATGGAGTTTATTTGTCTACAAACAGAGGTGCAAGTTGGAAAATGACCGCTTTTAATAATCATGAAGTACATTCACTTGCAATAAAAGGAAATGATATTTATGCGGGAACCTGGGAATCAAATGCTCAAGGAATCTATAAATCAACTGATTTGGGAGTGACTTGGAATCAAACTACCTTGAATAATCGAATTATACAAACTATTACTTTAACCGGCAATAACGTTTTTGCTACTACTTATGAGGGGAGTATTTATAAGTCAACCGATAATGGAATAAACTGGACAATGGTTTTTTCAGGATCTATGCCTTCGTTTCATTCACTTATTGTAAAAGGAAATAATGTTTTTGCAGGTTCCGAAGGTGGATTGTATGTATCGACGAACAATGGTAATACATTTTCTTTAACTTCTTTAAATAGAGGAGTCTATTCCTTGGCAATTGATAGCACTGATATTTACTGTGGCACTCAAAGTTTTGGTGTATATAAATCTACGGACAATGGGGTATCATGGATTGTGACCTCCTTGAATAGTTATGATATTTTTTCTTTATTAGTAAATGGTGGGAAAATATTTGCGGGAACCGGTATCAGTGGAGTAAAATGTTCAACTGATAAGGGCATTTCATGGTACCAAACAGAAATTACAGGTGACAATATTCATGCATTAGCAGCAATAGGAAATACTGTTTTTGCCGCAGTAGGTTTTTTTGGGGTATATACCTCCACAAATAATGGCATAAATTGGAGTCAGAATAATTTAAACTGTACATCAATAACTTCCATGATTTGCAAAAATAACTATTTATTCGCAGGGAACACACTGGATGGGTTATACTCAACGACTACAAATGGTACAAACTGGAACAGAATCAATAATTTTTATAGCGATGAATGTTATTCTTTAGCAGGTAGTGGAAATTATTTGTATGGAGGTAGAAATAATGGAGTACAAAGATCTCCGGATGTAGGACAAAGTTGGACACAAACAGGTTCATCTATTTATGCTCACTCTGTCACTGTAAATAATAATTATGTATTTTGTGGATATAATGGGGTTTATAGAAGTATAGTCGGTACTTCAAGCTCTTGGACTTCTACGAATTTCACCGGAGGCATTGTCTTTTCTCTGTTAGGAGAAGCGACAAATGTATATGCCGGAACGGAAAATAATGGTGTCTATAAATCAAGTAACAATGGAGATTCATGGTTTCAGACTCCATTGAATAATAGAACAATTAAGTCGTTAGCAGTTAATGGAAATAACATATTTGCCGGTACTCTTAACTATGGTATATATATTTCAACAAATGGGGGAGCGAGCTGGAATCAGACATCTGTCAATAATCAAACAATTTTTTCACTTGCAGTGAAAGGCCAGTATGTTTTCGCAGGTTCGGAAAATCAAAATAATTTTTATGTTTCCTCAAATAATGGCACTAACTGGTTTTTATTAAATCAAGATTTAGATAACTATTCAGTAATTTCCATATGCTTCAATGAAGCTTATTTATTTGCGGGGACAATTGGAAATAATGTTTTTAGAATCCCACTTAGCGCAGTTGGGGTCCAAACTATCTCAATCGAGAATCCAAAAAATTATTCTTTATCCCAAAATTTTCCTAACCCATTTAACCCAAACACAAAAATAAATTTCTCTTTACCCAAACAGGGTATTGTGAAAATAAAAATTTTCGATGTATCCGGAAAAGAAATATCAGAAATTGTTAATGAAGTAAAATCAGCAGGCGTGTACTCAGTTGATTTCAACGGAGCAGATTTCGCCAGCGGTGTTTACTTCTATAGAATTGAAGCTGCTGATTTTGTTGATACAAAGAGAATGGTACTTGTCAAATAATATGTAACAAGTAGAAAATAATAAGTAAAATAAAAGCTCATCTTGGGAAACCGGGATGAGCTTTTTTTATAAATGAAAATTATATTTCCAGTATATTTACTTTTTTACTGCTCTTTAATTCATCCGGAATTACGGATAAAATTACTTCGTTCAGTGCTTCTATCAATTTGTCTTTCACATATTCGCGGTGGATAACTGTGCTTATCTCTCTTACGGGAGTGGGCGCTTTGAAGTAACGGATACGTTTCATTTGAGGCTTACTGAGATTGAACGTTGCAAGCTCGGGAATAATTGTAATTCCGAAATTCTTTTCTACCAGGTTTTTTAACGTTTCAATGCTTCCTGCTTCGTAGTGAAGTTTTTCATCTACCTGATGACGTTTCTTAAGTTCGCATAAATTTAATATCTGCGAACGCATACAATGTCCCTCTTCAAGTAACCATAACCTGTCGATATCAATATCTGAGGGAAGCACATATTGTTTATTAAACCCTTTCTCATTATCATTCACATATAAAAAGTATTTTTCATAGAACAGTATTTTTTCTTTAAGTGAAACGTCATTCAAAGGGGTTGCAAGAATTCCGGCATCGAGCTGACCGTTTTTTAATCCCTGAATAATTCCTGAAGTGGTGTGCTCATTTATAACAAGCTTTATCAACGGATAGGCAATTGTAAATTCTCTTAAAAAAAGCGGAACAAGATAAGGGGCAAGTGTAGGAATGATTCCGATTTTTAATACTCCGCTTACTTCACCTTTTTCTTCTTTAATAATTTCCTCTATCCTTTCAGACTCAGAAATAACTCTGCGAGCCTGTGCAATTATCTTTATTCCTACAATTGTCGGCTTAACCGGCTGCTTGCTTCGGTCAAATATTTTCACTCCTAGCTCTTCTTCGAGCTTTTGAATCATCATACTTAAAGTTGCCTGCGTAACGAAGCACTTTTCGGCTGCCCTCAGAAAATGCCTGTAATTATCGACTGCAATAATGTACTCAAGCTGCTGTAATGTCATAATTTGTTACTTTATTAAAAGTATTAGATTTTATCTATGTCTTCATAAATTATATCAGTTTGATTGATAAGTATCAAGTAAGTAATTTTGTATAACTAAAAGTTTATTCATTTAAAGAATTTTATCTGAAATTATGGAAAAGAAAAAATTAACAACGGCCAGCGGGCGGCCGTTCTTCGAATACGAAAACTCAATGACGGCAGGCAGCCGCGGACCGGTGCTTCTGCAGGACTATTTTCTGCATGAAGATATGGCACACTTTAACCGTGAGAGAATTCCGGAAAGAGTTGTTCATGCAAAAGGGACAGGAGCATTCGGTACATTTACTGTTACACATGATATTACTAAGTATACAAAAGCTAAGATATTTTCTGAAATAGGTAAGAAGACAAAGATGTTCGCCAGGTTCAGCACTGTGGGCGGCGAGAAGGGAAGCGCAGATACAGAGAGAGACCCAAGAGGATTTGCATTAAAATTTTATACTGAAGACGGGAACTGGGATTTAGTCGGCAATAATACTCCGGTATTTTTTATAAAAGATGCTAAGAAATTTTCTCATTTTATTCATACACAGAAACGCGATCCGAAATCTAACTGCAAAAGTCCTACAATGATGTGGGATTTTTGGAGCTTGAATCCGGAAAGCCTTCACCAGGTAATGATATTGATGAGCGACAGAGGCACGCCGTTTTCCTTCAGAAATATGCACGGCTTCGGCAGCCATACATTTTCATTAATTAACAAAGATAATGAAAGAGTGTGGGTGAAGTTTCATTTCATAACCAAGCAGGGGATAAAGAATTTTACAAATGATGAAGCAGTTGAAATGAAGGGTAATGATCCCGACCATGCGCAGCGTGATTTAGTTGAAGCGATTGAAAATAAAGATTTCCCAAAGTGGACTTTGAAAATACAAGTGATGACAAATGAAGAGGCGAAGAGTTTCAGATGGAATCCGTTTGATTTAACAAAAGTATGGTCACACGCAGATTTTCCGATGATGGATGTTGGTGAAATGGAATTGAACGAAATTCCGCAGAATTATTTCAGAGATGTTGAACAGGCAGCATTCGCTCCGGCGCATGTTGTGGATGGAATCGGCTACTCACCTGATAAAATGCTTCAGGGACGCATTCTCTCTTATCCTGATGCCCACAGATATCGTTTAGGGGTTAACTACGAGCATATACCTGTCAATAAGTGTCCGTTTATGGTTGCAAATTACCAGAGAGACGGATTGATGACAACTACAGAAAACGGCGGAGACAGCCCGAACTACGCGCCAAACAGCTTTGATGATATTGTTGCAGATGAAAGTTATAAAGAGCCGGCAATGGAGCTGGATTCAGATGCTGCATATTGGTATGACAGAAATGAAAAAGGCGCAGGAAATGATGATGACCATTATACACAGCCGGGGTTATTGTACTCTAAGGCTATGAATGATACAGACAGAGAAAATCTTGTTAGTAATATTGTAGGCGCTATGAGCGGAATAACAGGGGAGAAGAAAGATATGATTATCAGCAGGCAGTTATGCCATTTCTTCAGAGCAGATGCCGGGCTTGGAATGCGAATTGCGGAAGGATTGAAATTTCCTGTAGATGCTAAGGCAATGGTTCCACCGCTGGAAGTATAAAAATCATTTTTTAGAAAATAAAAAGCATAACAATGGAAAATCTTTCAAAGGCAAAAAAAGAATTCAATGAGAAGCTGGGCAAACTTCAGAAGGATTCAGAGCCGAGATTTTACGAAACCAATTTAAATGATGTAGTGATATATGAAAAACTGATGGATATACAGGAACAGATTAACAAAGTAAGTGATAAGCTGGATAAATAAGTAACGAGGTACCAAATAAATAATAAAAAGCTCATTCTGTGAAAATGGAATGGGCTTTTTTTATATTTGCATATAAACAAAAAAGCCCGTTACGAATATCTCATAACGGGCTTTCTCGTTTTTTACACAAAGAAACTTTTTATTTAGAAAGTATTACTTAGATAATATCATCTTTCTTACTTCTGTTCTTTCAGGAGTTTTAATTCTGTAGAAGTAAATTCCGCTTGGATACTGAGAAGCATTAAATTCAACAGTATGCGTTCCTGCGCTTAAACTTGAGTTAAGAAGCTGCACAACATCTCTTCCTAGTCTGTCATAGACTGTAAGCTCTACGCTTGTTGCATCTGTAAGTGTGAATGAAATTGTTGTTGCAGGATTGAAGGGATTCGGATAATTCTTTGCTTTGAAGTATGATTCTTTCTCTTTATTCGTATCTTGCTTTTCATATTTAGGCATTGAAGAAAGATTATCTTTGCTTGGGATTTGAGAAACTAAAGCAATACCGGACTCAAATTTTCCTTCTTTATAATTTGCTCCTGCTTCAAATTCTAACTGAATTCCTAAAGCGTCTTCCTCAGTTACAGTGAAGTCATCTTTGTAGTTAGAAATAAGCTTAAAGTTTTCTTCATCTAGCTTAATTTTAACTTCTTTCCAGCCGTCAAAATTAAGTGTGAAAGGTTTTGATTCAAGCATTATATCCTGATCTGCATTATACTGAGCGTTGTTATCAACATCGTATAAAACCTGAATTTTTACAGTAACATCGTTCTTAACACCTTTAAGCATTACATTTAAAAAATTACCGGAAACTAACAGGATAGGTGAGTACTTGGTAATTTTTCCAATGTAGGCATTTGGTTTAAGATTTTCGTTATTGATGAGTTCAGCGAAACCGTTTTCAACGTTATCGGTTTCATGAGAATACTTCATATCAAGACCGCCCCAGGTCCAGTTTGTTAGAGCTTTTTTATCGAATGTATCGTATTCAATTGGTTGAGAGAATGCTGAGGTAGAATAAAAAAAGCATAGAAATGCTGCAAGGGCATAAGTAAGTTTTGTGATCATTATGTCGTTTTTGTTTTATAGAATGAGGATAAATTACTAAACCGGATTTTTTATTTGATAAGCGTCATGCGCTTTACCGAACTAAAATCATTGATTTGTAATTTGTAGAGATAAACACCTGCCGTAAGGTTAGAAGCGTCAAATTCCACTTCATAATTTCCTTGTTGTTTATACTCTCCGATTAAAGTTGCTACTACGTTACCTACCAAGTTATACACTTTTAAGGAAACATATCCGCTGGTATTCAACTTAAAACCGATTATTGTAGATGGATTGAAAGGATTTGGGTAGTTCTGATACAGTCTGTAATCGTCTGAATACGAACCTGCACCGGAACCCTTACCGTTTGAGAATTTTGAATGTGTTTTAGTATTAGCTACCCCTAAAGCGCTAAAAATAAAAAACATTGCAATGAATAATATGGAAATCCTTTTAATCATCTTAGAGAAAAATAATAATATTAATATTTATTGTCAATAGCATTAATTACTAATTTTGTCGCATTTTGTAGACATCTATTACGTATTGAGCATATTTTCAGCTTGTTCTGCAAAATAGCCTACTTTAATTAGACGTATTATTTGAATTAAAGTTTAATACTAATTTGGAAGTATTGAGATTATTATAACCCTCCTTTCCTGATATTTTCAGTTACTATTCCAAAGGAGGGTTTTTAATTTTTTTGGAGGCTATTTCTTTATAAATTTAGAAGCATATTTGCTTTTTTCAAGAAAAAGAGGGTAGTCAGTGACGGAAAGTATCTCTTTTAATGCTGATTTTTTGTTCTCCGAATTATCATAATACGATTTTACAATCATTGCGCCGAACACATATCCGGCATCTTCCGGAATTGCACTGTCATTTGGCTTTACCCACATCCATTCTCCGGTTTCTTTGTTTGACATTTCCAATTGAAATTTACTCCACAAGTCAGCTTCATTTTCCTCAACATATTTTCGGGCGTTTTCCTGTGTGTATGCTCCGGTAATTAACTCAGCAAAAAATTCTGCAACGCCTTCCCTGATAGTGAGTGCAAGTAAAGATTTCTCTTTACCGTAAATTGCAACATAATTCTCAGGTCCCGTTAGCATTGCCTGTTGATAATGAGTCATTTCGTGAGTTACCAATGCAGTGTGCTTTAGCACATTGTTGGGTTTCCATTTTTCAACAGAAATTTGTAATCCTTCTTCGGATACAGTACCGATCCCGGATAAATCCGCTACCAGAAAATAAACCGGAGGAAATAATGCGCCGGAAATATATTCTTTAAGTTTTCCGAATGCTGTCAGATAGCCGTCAAGCTCACCTTTGATTAGCTCGGGAAGTTGATTCACGGATCTGTACACCTCAGGATTTTTTCTTATTGCCACTATCAAAACTTCTGGCTTAAGTGCGTATCTTTTTGCATACGCTTTCAGACCGGGACTTCCTTTATCAAAATAATGTTTCTGAAGAACATCGGCTGTGTCATGATTTTCCGCAAGTATTTCATATGCTTTTATAAAATTCGAAACGTCATTAAAAATAAACGGAGTCTTATCCGGTTCAGGAGTTAAATGTTTTGGTATTTGTGCTTTTAATAATGAGGGGATTATTAAAAGTACAACTAAAAGCAGCAGAGATGAAAAAAAAGATTTCATATAAATAATTATTGAGAATTAGCGGGCAGATTATCCAAATGCGCCCTTGATGGTGGTTTAGACTTTCGCAGCCAAAAGAAGGTTTCAAGAATAGGGGAAGTAAAAAAAGCCCCCTTCTTTTTTAGTATGAAAGAGGCTGCTGAATATTTATAAATAAATTTATTTTACCAGTCTATGCCGTATTCGATTACTGATTTGAACGGGGCTAAGTCAATCTGGCTAATCAACTTGGCAAGCGTAAGCTGAACTAGACCTGTTCCTTCAGGTCCGCCGTAATTTTTTATCCAGCTAGCTGCCATGCCGAATTCATCCTTGGCAAGTACTGTAGTAACTTCGCCGGGGTCTGTGGCGTAATAACTTGTCCAGAAATTTCTGAGTCCCAATTGCCGTCCTTCTTCAGTCGGGAAAGAAGGGGAGAAACTATTTACAAATCGTCCCGGAATAAATTTCATTCCAAAAACTTTTTCAGGTATTGAATAATCAATTGCCGTAAGCCCGCCCGGTACTGTATCGTTGCGTACATACATCAACGGATTAGGTGCAAAAAAAACTACTTTGCCGTTCGCATTCAGGTATTTTCTTATTAGCGCGTTTTCATTCTTTTCATTTGCAATAGTAGTGGGAACTTTGTTATCTGCAAATACAATTACGCTTGGTGTTTTAAAACTAATCTGCTCCTTGATAAAATCTTCAAGTTTTTTTGCATCCATAAGTTCATATCCTGAAGAAGTAAAGTAATCTCTTATGAACATACCTGTACTCAGTGGAAAATTACTAAACGCCATATCGGTTTTATTTCCTTCCCAATAAACAATTTTTCTTGCAGTAGATTTTTTAGTTCCGTCAGATGGCTTGCCTTCAAGGGCATATAGATTTCCGTCATCACTGCTGCAATATACTATTCCATCCGAAACAACAGGTGTTGACATCGCTCTGCTTCCCAGAGGAAAGCACCATATCTGCTCTCCG
>JBHEKU010000061.1:0-92914 GCA_041859205.1 Ignavibacteria bacterium
ATGTGTAATACTTGAGCCGTTTGTATTTGAAGAAGAAAAAAATAATTTTTTACAGGAGTTAAGAAAAGTCTGTGATGAATACGGAACTCTTTTAATCTTTGATGAAATGTGGACGGGATTCAGAATTGCAAAAGGCGGCGCGCAGGAATATTTCAATGTGAAAGCTGACTTAGCCTGTTTCTCAAAAGCTGTCGCAAACGGAATGCCAATATCTATTCTGACAGGAAGAGCTGATGTGATGCAGTTACTCGAAAAAGATGTTTTCTTCTTTACAACATTCGGAGGAGAAGCGCTTTCACTTGCAGCAACAAAAGCAACGTTGAATGAAATAGTTGAAAAAAATCTTCCCGAGGTTTTAGACAGACAAGGGAAAAAATTAAAAGACGGATATAATAAAATAGCATCAGAGCTTGGAATGGATTACACATCGTGCTCAGGCTATAACTGCAGAACGATAATGACTTTTAACGGAGATATATCAGGATGCAATCCGCTTGAAATGAAATCATTGGTTCAGCAGGAAATGATTATGCGCGGAGTGTTATGGGGAGGATTCCATAACATGTGCCTCTCACATACTGACGAAGACATTGAATATACGTTGAAAGCATATAAAGAAGTACTTCCGATTTTGAAAAAAGCAGTAGATGAAAAAAATGTTAAAGGGTATCTGAAAGGCGAAGCAGTTGAGCCCGTATTCAGAAAAACAACGAACTTCAATATGAAACCAAAGAAGGCAAGCTAATCTATGAACGATTTGTTTTCATTAAACGAAAAAGTTGCAATTGTAACCGGAGCGCTTGGTCTCATAGGTAAAAACCATTGTTTTGCACTTGCAGAAGCAGGAGCAAATGTTATTGCATGTGACTTGAACGGAGAGATGTGCGAAGAGTTCGCAAAAAATTTACCGAATGATTCAATTGGTGTTGGTGTAGATATTACAAATCCTGACTCATTAAAAAATTTGCGTGATGAAGTATTAAATAAATTCGGAAAGATAGATGTGCTTGTGAACAACGCTGCGATAAACGATATGTTTGAAAATCCTTTGGCTGCGCTTGAACAATCGAAGTTTGAGAATTATCCGCTTGATATGTGGAAGAAATCACTAGAGGTGAATGTTACAGGAATGTTTTTATGTTCGCAGATAATAGGAACTGAAATGGCTAAGAAAAAATACGGAAGCATTATTAATGTTGCATCAACATACGGAATAGTTGCACCCGACCAGTCCTTATACAAAAACGAAGACGGCGAGCAGACATTTTATAAATCACCTGCTTATCCCGCAACTAAAGGCGCAGTTATTTCCTTTACCAAATTTCTTGCAGCGTACTGGGGAAGCGCAGGCGTGAGAGTAAATACATTATCTCCGGGCGGAGTAGAAAATTCACAGAATGAATTTTTCGTTAAAAATTATTCTAAGAGAACCCCACTTGGAAGAATGGCAGCGCCGACAGATTATAAAGGCGCAGTTGTTTACCTTGCATCAGATGCATCTTCATACATGACAGGAGCAAATTTAGTTGTTGACGGCGGCTGGACATGCTGGTAACAATTTAATAATGCAAAGTTAATGAAACATTATTTAATTTTTTGCAGTTTAAGTTATAGGTTATTTTAAACAAAGAAAATATTATGGCAAAAGTTAAAATAGCAGAGAGATATATCGGAGACGGCGAAAAAGTTTTTGTTATCGCTGAGATAGGAATAAACCATAACGGCTCATTGGATAATGCCCTGAAATTAATTGACGGTGCAAAATCTGCCGGATGCGATGCCGTGAAGTTTCAGAAAAGAACTCCCGAGCTTTGTGTGCCGAAAGACCAGTGGCTTATAGAACGCGAAACACCATGGGGAAGAATGACCTATATTGACTATCGCCACAGAGTTGAATTTTCCAACGATGAATATAAAATTATAGATGCATACTGCAAAGAAAAAAATATTATGTGGCTGGCTTCATGCTGGGATGAACTCTCGGTAGATTTTATGGAACAGTTTAATCCGCCATTTTACAAAGCAGGTTCAGCTTCATTAACAGATATCAATTTACTCAAAAAGAAAAAATCTACAGGCAGACCATTAATGATTTCAACAGGTATGTCTACAATTGATGAGATAAAAAAAGCTGTTGACATAATCGGCACTGATAACTTAATGATTGCACACTCGACTTCTACCTATCCTTGTAAGCTTGAAGAGCTTAACATAAAAGTAATCACTACACTGAAAGAAATGTATCCTGAAGTTCCGATTGGATACTCAGGTCATGAAACAGGTCTTGCTCCGACATGGGCTGCTGTGTCTTTAGGAGCTACATTTGTTGAGAGGCATATTACATTAGACAGAGCAATGTGGGGAACTGACCAGGCAGCATCAGTAGAAGTTGTCGGCTTTCAACGACTTGTGGAAAATATTCGTGATATAGAGGTAAGTTTAGGTGACGGAGTGAAAAAACTTTATGAATCTGAGTTAGCACCGAGAAAAAAATTAAGACGTGTTTCTTAATTGATTGTTTCCGAAAATTAAATCAGCTCTTCCATTTTTTCTATGAACCAATCCTTACTCCAGAAGTTTGCATGTTCATCTTTTGCTTCTTTGTACACTGCATAATCTAACTTCTTGTTATTAATTTTAGCTGCAGTAATTTTAGCTGCAAAATACAGAGCAAGCTTAGCCCTGTTTGCAAGCATATCCGGAATATCTTTGTTTTCAAAAAGAAAATGTTTGAAGGAGTCAATCAATGAGTTTACGGATTCAAATGAGTTCGTTTCATAATAATTCATAAAGTAATACATTCTCACCCGCATTTTTATAACAACATCGCTTAGTTCAACTTTATTCAGAGAATTTAAAGATTTTTCATAGTTTTTATTGTAAAACTGTAGAATTGCTCTGCAGAAATTTATTGTATTTTCCTGTTCGTCAGGCGAAAGTTTTTTATAGTTTTCTTCGGCAAATTTTTCTGCAAAATTAAACTCTTTACAAGTAATTGCCACTGTGAAAATATTTTCAAACTTGCTTGTATAAAAATAACCGCCCTTCTCCAAAGGCATAATATTTAACTCAAGAAAAAACTTATTCAGCTCAAACGCTTCGCGTATGTATTTTGTGTCCTTAAAACGCAGTCCTCCGTTGATAGCATTTACCAATGCAGTCCATATATTGAATTTTTCGAGCCGGCTTAAGTTGGTATGATATTCATATGTTAATTCTTTCAGATTAAAAAAATTTTCTTCGTTACCGTAATCAGTACGTGCAATATACATATAGTAAAAAAGCGCAAGGTACGGATAATGAGTATACTTTTTTTCCTTAGCTTTGTTCAAAAAATTTTTTACGTCAAAAGTTTTAAGGAACTCCTCAGTAACTTCGTAATCCGATTTGAAATTGAAAACTTCTTTTTCATAAGATATCTCGTTCACAGCCACGAATAACTCACGGTAGAAAAAATTAAACAAGCTATCTCCAAGCTCAATGGAATATTTCGAATAATTTTTCATCTTGGAAATTCTGTAAACATCTATCAGTTCTTTTACTAAATTCAGCTTCTCATAATAATCTATTTCGGCGTCTCTTTTGTTTTCAATTTTCTGCATCATTTCCAGAATATATTTTTCTGCTAGTTTGTATTTTTTTCTGATTTTTAATTCCGAAATAATATTAAGTTTGCTATGAAATTCATCCTTCTCAAAATGACTAAATGAAAAATACTTTTTTATAAGCTCCGTCAATTCAGACATCCTTGTACGCAGGCTTGTTTCGCTGAAACTCTTTCCGGGATACAATTTTTTAAAAAGCTGCTCTCTATGAAGAGCTTTATCTTCGTAATCGGGGGCGTATTTTTTTATTAGATCAAATATAGTTACAATAACTTTGTTGGTATTGTGAAAGGGAGATTTTATGAAACTTTCAAATCTTTTTAATTCATCTTTATCTAATGTCTTTAAAAGCTCTATTGCAATATTGTTGTGCATATCTTTTGGGGTAAAATTATTAAAGGAGCTCTTCCATTTTTTCGATTATCCATTCTCTGTTTGAGTAAACTATTTTTATTTCTTTTGCTTCTTTGTAAACAGCATAGTCAAGTTTTTTATGGTTCATCTTTGCATTCAAAATTTTGGTTGAATATTTGACAGTGGCTTTTATTCCATCCGTTAAATATTCCGGAAGTTTTTTGTTTTCCGTTAGGAAGTGTTTAAAAGAGTCAATTAAAGATGCTGCGCTTTCAAAAGCATTGGTCTCATAATAGTTCATAAAATACAGCATTCTTACTCTCAGTTTTATTACGGAATCTGTTAACTGAATCTTGCTAAGAAGAGATAAAGATTCTTCATAGTTCCTTTTGTACAAAGCAAGAATTGATTTGCATAATATAAGATAATTATCACGGACTTCCGGATTTAATTGATGTCCGTGCTCAATTAAAAAATTCTCTGCATATTCTATTTCTCCTGAAGTTAGGGCAACAATAAAAACATTATCAAATAGAAGATTAAGAAAATGCTCTCCTTTTCTAAGAGGCATTATCTTTAAACTTACAAAAAACTTATTTACTTCAAAAAGTTCTTTCAGATATTTTTTGTCTTCAAATTGCAGTCCGACCGTAACTGAGTTTATCAAAAATCCCCAGAGATTTGTTTTTCCTATTATATCGAATTTATCGTGATGATTGTACACAAGCTCACGCATTTTATAAAAATATTCTTCATTATATTTATCAAGTCTTGACTTATACATATAATAGTATATTGCAAGATGAGGATAGTTTATGTAATTACTCTTTTCAAGCTCTGCTAAAAATTCTTCATTGTTAAAATTTGCTAAAAATATTTTTATGATGTTAAATTCAGGTTCATATTTGTAAACATCTTCGTTGTAATACATGTTGTTTACAATTTTAAACATATAACCAAAAAAATAATTTAGCAACGCATCACCGAGTTTTATAAGATGCTCGGGATGACCGTCATCACCGGTATCATCTCTCTTTATATAAAGCAGTGCCTTTTCAAGCTGAACTTTCTGGTAATGCGCAGGTACTCCGGTATCTTTCGATTCATTATTCTGCTTAAGCATTTCCAGAATATATTTTTCCGATAATTTATATTTTCCTCTGTCATTCAGCTCTTCAATTGTATTCAGCTTTACTGAAAATTCATCTTTTTCAAAACGGATTATTGCAAAAAATTTTCTTAATAGTTCCGTAAGCTCTGATATGCGTGTACGAAGGCTTAACTCATTGTAAGCTTTACCGGGATAAACTTTTTTAAAAAGATTTTCTCTCTGAAGTGTTTTATCAGTGTAATCAGGTGCAAACTTCTTTATTACATCAAAAAGATTTGTAACAGCTTTGTTGGAATTAAAAAAAGGTGACTTTAAAAAAGATTCAAATCTTTTTAACTCATCTTTTGAAAGAGTTTTTAGTAACTCAATTGCAATATTATTGTGCATTATCCCCCTTTTTAATATTGTTGTATTACTTTACTAACTCTTGCATTTTTTCAAGAATCCAATCTCGTCCCCAATAACTTGACGTATTTTCTTTTGCCTCTATGTAAATAGCATAGTCTAGGCTCTTGTTGTTTATTTTCGCATTGATAATAGAGCTACAGTACTTCAAGCATGTATTTACCCGATCCAAAAGATACTCCGGTATTTTTTTGTTTTCTTTTAAAAAATGCCTGAAAGAATCTATTAGCGAAAGTCCTGCTTCAAGCGAACCTGTTTCATAGTAGTTTATAAAATAGTAAAGTCTTACTCTCATTTTCAGCACAGTATCTGTAAGCTTTACTTTGCTTAAATAGCCAAGTGAAGAGTTGTAGTTTTTTAGATTTAACTCCAGAAGTGCTTTGCAGTATAATTCGGTGTTTTCCTGCAAATCAGGCTGTAGAAGTTTCAGATTCTCCCCCAGGAATTGTTTTGCAAAATCAATTTCTTTACACGTTATTGCATTCGTAAAAATATTGTCAAAAAAACTTTGAAAGAAATATGAACCTGAATGTAATGGAAATAATTTTAATGCCACAAAAAACCTATTAACTTCAAACAATTCATAATTGTATTTTGAATCAATATATTGCAGACTTCCATTTATTGCATTAGAAAGAAATACCCATAAATTAAATAACCCGATTTTATCAAACCGTTCATAATTTTCAAATGAAAGTTTTTTAAGTATATTGAAATGAACCGGATTGTTTTTATCAATTCTAGACATATACATTCGATAATACATTTCCAGTATTGGCTGGTTTGAGTAGTTAAATTTCTTAAGCCTCTCAAGAAATTTTTCAAAATCAAAAGCACTAATAAATTCTTTTATGATATTAAATTCAGGATTGTATTTAAAAATTGCCTCATTATACAGCATATCATTTGCAATTTGAAAAAAGTAAGAGTAGAAATAGTTTATTAAAGAGTCTCCAAGTTCAATTAATTTAGAAGATGTATCTCTTGCAGTTTCATCGCCGCGATAAGTTGTCAGTAGTTCATTCACAAGTTCGCTTCTTTCGAAAAAAACCGGAGGGTCAACATTGTTTTTTTTCTTGTTCTCATGAAGAAGTTCCAGTATAAATTTTTCGGAAATTTTATACTTTTCCCGTCGGTTCATTTCCCTTGCATACGCCAGCTTTTTATAAAAATCGTTAAATTCAAAATACTGTAATGCTATAAATTTTCTTACCAGGTCAGCAAGCTCAGAAAATCTGTTTCTAAGACTGAGTTCGTTATAGGTTTTTCCCGGATAAACTTTTTTAAAAAGTTTTTCTCTCCTTAGGGAATCATCTGTAAACTCAGGAGCATATTTTTTTATAGTATTGAAAAGTCGTATTACAGCAGTATTAGTATTATAATAGGGAGAATTTATGAAAGCATCGAATTTCTTGGTTTCCTCTTTGCTAAGAGTTTTCAGTAAGTCAATTGCAATATTGGAAAACATGAAAAATTAATTTCTACAAAGATATACTTTTTTGCTGAGATATTAAAATAAAAACTAATGTGATTTAATTTTTCAGTTTTTCATGACGGAATATCTTTACATATTATCAGC
The DNA here is from genome assembly GCA_041859205.1 of Ignavibacteria bacterium. Taxonomy (GTDB): domain Bacteria; phylum Bacteroidota; class Ignavibacteria; order Tepidaquicellales; family Tepidaquicellaceae; genus JAFDZO01. Next base: position 7,055 of record JBHEKU010000061.1, read on the forward strand.
ATGAAAATTGAAGCAGCCACCGCTCATACGCTTAAGCTCGTAAATAAAATCGATTCAACTTTTACAGTAGATTCAAAATTGGAAGTAACACTCTCCGAAAATCTGTTTTCGTACAGATCAGTCTCAGTTTCATCGTATGAAAAAACTTATGAATATGATGACATTGATTATTCTGTTTATCTAAACAACAAAGATAGAATAATTTTCTTTGCATTTGAAAATGATGAATTAGCAGGGCAAATAATTATTTTAAAATACTGGAACACATATGCGTACATAAACGATATTCGTGTTGAAAACGAATTCAGAGGAAAAGGAATTGGAAAAGCTCTTATGCTTAAAGCTATTGAATGGGCTAAAATGAATAGTTGTATTGGTGTGGAAGTTGAAACTCAGGATGTAAACGTTCGCGCCTGTTTGTTTTATGAAAAACTTGGCTTTGTATTGGGAGGATTTAATTCATTCCGGTATAAGTCTTTTGAAAACGAAAAAAACGAAATTGCATTGAACTGGTATTTATTGTTTTAACTGTGCACGTTTTCATTTTCAAGATAAATAATTTTAAGTTTCCACTCTCATGACAACTTCGCATATTAATTTATGAAAGTTAAAAAATTCACCTGCATTAACTGCGGAGCGCCGAAAGTAAACGAATACACTGAGCCATATATCATGTGCGATTACTGCGGTTCGTTCACTGACATTGACTATACGTTGGGATTAAACTTCTGGACTGCCGCTCCTGAAAAAACTCAAAAATATCAACGCGAAAAATATAATTACGAAAGTAAACTTGCAGAAGCCTTAAAGAAGGGTGAAAAAGATAAATATAAAAGTTTACAATATTCCTATTGGGATGATTACTATAAATTTTATCCTGAATATATTCCGCCCACTATAGATAACGATGATAAATATAAAAAATATCTGGAAGTTTGCGCTGACTCAACAACAAACTACTCATTTGATCCTGCATGGAAAGGAAGAGAAAAAGAGCTTGCATTGACTCAGCAAAAAATTTCTTATTACGCTGAAAAAGACGGCTCTGCAAAGGTTACCACAGAATCGTTTTTTCCTATGGCAGAGTATTATATTGATTATATAAAAGATTCGATGAAGGATTTCTACGAAAATCCTGAATATGTTGTAATGTATGATTTACTTCCGCCTGCCGTTCATCTTAAAATGAAAATTTCCATGTTCGTCCAGATTTGGCTCCCCTATTTAAACGAAAAAGATGCGGATAGATTTTTATCTATGAGTGGATTTAGTTTACAATATGTCGAACTTGATAAGCCAAAAGGAAACAAAGCAAATTGTGAGCATTGCCAAACTGAAATTTTTATACCTGATGGTTCATACAGAGTTTATTGTGAGAAGTGCCATAAAACTACTTTGGTTCAATCAAAATTTAAATGTATGTCGTGCGGCGCAGATAATGATGTCCCGGAAAATCCCGGTAAACCCATTGACTGTGCTTTTTGCGGAGTTGAGAACAGATTAATACAACCTTTATTCGGATAAAAAAACAGAGCGTGAATTTTTGTTCACGCTCTTTACAATTTTAAAAATCAAAAATATCTCCTAAAAATCCTTTCTTCTTCTTATACTTGTAGTCCTTATCTTTGTATTTGTAGTGATAATCGTCATCATCATCATATTTTTGCGGCGGTCTGTTTTCACTCTGAAATGAATTTGATCTCTCTACTATTTTTTCAAGCTCGCCTCTATCAAGCCAGATTCCCCGGCATTTAGGGCAGTAATCAATTTCAATTCCTTGTTTATCTGAGATTAAAAGCTGTTCATTACAAACAGGACAGTTCATGTATTTTTCCTTTCATGTTAAGTTTGGTTAAAATAAAATCTGAATATTAATATCTAACAACACAAATTCACCTGACGCAGTTCCAGAAGTTACTAACATCCATTGTTAAGAAATTGTAAACTGAATTCTTCATTTTTATATATCAATTCCTCTCTTTTCTTTCTATTTTTGCACTATGTCATTACAAATCACGTCTACTATAGTTATAGTTTTAGCAGGGCTGCTACTAGTTATTCTTGAACGTATTTTTCCATACACCAAAGGGCAAAGATTTTTCCGCGAAGGTTTCTTTAATGATTTTATCCTCTACACTATTGTTCAGAGTTATGTGCTCGGACTTATAATCTTCGCATTCCTCAATTACATAAAAACACATACAGGTTTATACGAGTACAGCGTTGTTGGCAACTGGCCCGTCTGGGTTCAGGTTGTTTTCTTTGTCGTTGTTCACGATTTCTATATATACTGGTTCCATCGCTGGATGCATAACAATGCGACTCTTTGGAGATTGCATGAAGCGCATCACTCCCCGCGTACTGTTGATTGGCTCTCCGGCTCTCGTTCACACTCACTTGAAATTTTAATCAATCAGACCGTTGAGTTTGCTCCTATAATTTTACTTGGCGCTGCGCCTGAAGTTGCGATTTATAAGGGAATGATAAGCGCTATCTGGGGAATGTTTATTCACTCTAATATTGATGTTCGATTAAGATGGCTGCAGTATATTATCAACGGACCTGAAATGCACCGCTGGCATCACTCAGATGACGAAGGCAGAGAGTATCAGAATAACTACGCTACTAAATTTGCATTCTGGGACTGGATGTTCGGCACAGGATTTTTACCAAATCCCGATGAAAAAAAACCAAAACAATACGGCTTACGTGATACACCTGATTATCCGCTTTCTCCTATAGAATATGATAAAGCACATCCTAAACACATTGCTAAAGTTACATGGGTAGATACCGTTGCATACTTCAAGCAGCATTACTTTGCTTTCAGAAGAAGAACATCTTCAGATGCTATTAAGGAATATATGAAGGATAAAAAAACAGGGAAGGAAGCTTTAAGAGAAATAGAAAAGGGAGCGAAAAATCTTAAACACGCTCCCCAAAAATAATAAATATAAAATTTAATTTGCTTTTACTTCTGCAACTAATTTTTGAAGTACACCTTTAGCATCGCCGAAAAGCATTTTAGTTTTTGCGTCGTAGAATAATTCGTTATCTATACCTGCATATCCTGCATTCATACTTCTCTTATTGATAATAATATTCTTCGCATTTTCTACGTCAAGTATAGGCATTCCGTATATTGGTGAATCCTTATCATTCTTTGCAGCAGGATTTACAACGTCGTTCGCACCTATTACAAGAGCAACATCAGTTGTAGAAAACTCAGGATTGATCTCATCCATTTCAAGAAGCTTTGGATATGGAACATCTGCTTCTGCCAATAACACATTCATATGTCCCGGCATTCTTCCTGCAACAGGGTGAATAGCATATAACACTTCAACACCTTTTTCTTCAAGAGTTTTTTCAAGCTCATGGCAGATATGCTGTGCCTGCGCAACTGCAAGTCCGTAACCCGGTACAATAATAACTTTTTTACTATAGCTCATAAGTACTGCGCAATCAGTAACAGAAATTTCTTTTACTGTTCTTTGCTCAGCCCCTGCATCTGCTTTTTTAGTCTTCGGATTAGAGAATGCTCCTATGATAACGTTTGTTAATGAACGGTTCATAGCTTTGCACATGAGGATTGTAAGTATCGTTCCAGATGAACCTACCAATATACCGCCCGTAAGCATTGCCTGATTATTATATAAAAATCCGCCGCATGCCGCTGCAACACCTGTGAACGAATTCAGCAGGGAAATCACAACAGGCATATCTGCGCCGCCGATAGGGAACACAAATAGAATTCCATAGATAAGCGAAATTGCACTGATGATTAATAGTAAATTAAGATTTGCCGTTGGCTGCATCATTAAATAAACTGAAACACCGATGATTGAAAGCATCAGTACAATGTTTATTAATTGATTAGCAGGCAGGTAGATATCTTTTATCTTTCCTTCAAGTTTTCCCCATGCAATAATACTACCGGAAAACGAAATGCATCCGATTATTGAACCGAGAATTATTGTTATTGTAAGACCGTTGAAAAGTGAAGCACCTGTGTGAGTAGTATTGTAATGTGAGAACTCAACGACTGAAATTAAAGCAACGCAAGCAGCGCCGACTCCGTTAAACAACGAAACCATCTGAGGCATTGCCGTCATCTGAACTTTCTTTGCCATCAGAGTTCCGACAACCGTTCCAATAATTATACCGCCGAATATCCAGACATAGTTTCCGAGAGGCTTGCCCTCCGGACTTTTATATAAAAAAATTGTAGTGATAACAGCAAGGAACATTCCGATTGCTGCGATTATATTTCCCTTCCTTGCGGTTTCAGGGTGCCCTAAGAATTTAAGCCCGATTATAAATGCTATAGAAGCAATGAGGTACGATATTTCTAAACTATACTGCGCCATTTTTTCAGATTAACTTTTAGGTTTTTTCTTGAACATTTCCAGCATCCGGTCAGTTACAACAAATCCGCCGACAACGTTTAATGTTCCGAGTATAACTGCAATGAATCCCAGTACAAGCGATAAGTAATCATTGCTGTCTGCAAGTCCCATTACGATAACTGCGCCGACAATAACTACGCCGTGAATAGCATTTGCGCCTGACATTAAAGGAGTGTGGAGGATGGATGGTACTTTAGAAATAACTTCGATACCTAAAAAAATTGAAAGAATCAGGATGTAAAACACCTTAATGTTTTCACCTATGAATGAAACAATTGTTTCCATAAAATAATTTTGTATTTATTTCTTCAGGAAATTTTCACCGTTATGTGTTACACACATACCCTTAATTATATCGTCGTCAAAATTGATGTTAATGTTTCCTTCTTTAATTAAAATTTTCAAAAGTGATAATGCATTCTTACCGAACATCTTGCTTGCATCGTAAGGCATTGTTGAAGGCAGGTTTGAGTTGCCGATAATTGTAATGCCGTTATAATCCACTGTTGCATTGTCCTTAGTCATTTCACAGTTACCGCCGGATGATGAAGCAAGGTCAACTATTACCGAGCCTTTCTTCATGTTGTTTAAAGTCTCTGTTGTTATCAGCAGCGGAGCTTTTCTTCCGGGTATCTGAGCAGTTGTTACAATTACGTCAGATGCCAGTGCATGTTTTTGAATAAGTTCACTTTGTTTCTGTTTGTATTCCTCTGTTTGTTCCACAGCGTAACCGCCTGCTTTTGAGGCATCGGCTGCACCTTCTACTTCTACAAATTTAGCGCCCAAGCTTTTTACTTCTTCTTTCACTGCAGGTCTTGTATCGAATGCCTCTACTACTCCGCCCAATCTTCTTGCAGTTGCAATTGCCATAAGTCCGGCAACGCCTGCGCCTATGATTAAAACTTTTGCGGGAGGAATACTTCCGGCAGCAGTTGTAAGCATCGGGAAAAATTTGGGTAGATGTGTTGAAGCAAGCAGAACAGCTTTATAGCCGGCAATTGTGGCCTGTGATGAAAGTACATCCATTGTTTGCGCGCGTGAAGAGCGGGGAATCATTTCAAAACTCAATCCCGTTACTTTTTTCGCTGCAAGTTTATCAGTTATGTTTGGCTGAACCAATGGCTGTAAAAATGAGATAAGTGTCTGTCCTTCTTTTAAATTTTCGATCTCATCGTCCGACGGAGGATTTATTTGTAAAATGATGTCGGATTTTTTTAAAATCTCTTCTCTTGAAAATAGCTCTGCGCCTGCCGAAGAATACATCTCGTCACTTGCATAGGCTCTTTCGCCTGCGCTTTTTTCAACAATAACCTGGAGATTTAATTTTTTGATTTGGTCGATTAATTCAGGAAGGATAGAAACTCTATTATCAAATTGCGGCTCTTTTGTAATCCCTAGAATCATATCGTTTTAAAAATAGTTACATTTTTGTCCAATAAAAATGTAAATATGAGTACGGACTATTTTACAGAAATCAGCAGTTAAGATTTTTTGTGGTGAGTGCTTCTTTCCGTTTTTTGATTTATTTCTTTTAAAATCTTATGGACGCTTTTTTTCTTAAGCTGTTCCAGCGAGTACGGCATTCTTAATCTCCAGTTGTTATCTGACATTAAGCCCGGATAATTTATTCTGCTCTCTCTTAATTCCTTTGAGTTAAAAATATCTTCATCGAGATTTAAAAATTCATTCATTAATTGAATGGAAAATATAGATGAACTGAAACCAATAGCTTCAAATGTTTTTTTAACTATCTCAATATTTAGCTGCTGGCTTTTTTCAGTATACCCTATCATCTTCAGAAACTTTCCTTTTTCATCAAACGAGCTCAGATATATATCAATGAAATTCCATGCTTCGTGCCATTGCAATCTTAAAATTCCAATCATTACGTAAACATCGCTTATCTCTTTTTTCCAGCAGAGTTTATACTCAGTGCATTTTTCTTTATCAAAGAAAATTTCTATTATTTTTTCAATACTGCTATCGGAGTATTCTTTGTTTCTGCAGATCTGAATAAAAGCTTCTTTATCAATCATACCCGCTTCGTTATCATACCAGTCACATAGAGTGCTGGAATCATGCGTTGAAATCATAGCGGCGGAGTTTGCCCTGTACTTAAACGGATTTATAAAATCATAATTGCCATTGTACTCACGCATCCATCTCATTACATCAGTACCGGGGATTCCGTAATCTTCTAATACTCTGTAAGATACAGGAGGAACTGTACCTAAATCTTCTGCTACAGGGAGCATTTCGTTTCCGCTCGTCATAGCATTTATTATTTTCTCTGCCTGCTCAACCCATTTGCTTTCATCTTCGGGATAGAACTTTCCTTTCAACCCGCCGAATTCTTCCGGAGTATCCTTATCTATTGTCCACACTCTGAACAAACCAACAAAATGGTCTATGCGGTACATATCGTAAAAATTTGCAGCGTACTTTAAGCGTTCCTTTATATATCTGAATTTTTCTTTTTCAATCACTTCCCAGTTGTAAACCGGCATTCCCCATCGCTGTCCTTTTGCAAAATACATATCAGGCGGCGCGCCGGAGAGCTTATCCATCTTAAAGTATTTTTTCTTCTGAAAGCACCATACATCGGCGCTATCACGCGATACAAGGAAGGGAATATCTCCCATCAACAAAACTTTCTTTTCAGCAGCGTACTTTTTTACTTCAGAAAATTGTTCATACAACTGCCACTGAATCCAGAAATAAAATCTTAACCTCTCTTTATATTCAACTTCAATTTTGTCGAGTTCTTTTTTATCGGCGCGTTTATGCTTCGGCGTCCACTCTTCAAATCCTTTTAATCTGTTCACTTCTTTCAGGACTTTATACATGGCATAATGCTTCAGCCAGAAAACATTTTTCTTTCTGTAACTTTGAAATTCCTCGTTGTCTTTAAAATCAGCCTGAAAAATTTTCCAAAGCAGATTTATTTTTTCATCCTTTATTTTATAATCAACTTTAAAATTTCCTTTTGGAAACTTTCTTTTTAATTTTTTTATATCTGATTTATATTTATCGGCATCGATATTTTTTAAATCTGATAAACGAAGATACATTGGCTCGAGTGCGAATGTGCTGATCGAATTATATGGTGAGTGGTCGTATCCTGTTTCATTCATAGGTAAAAGCTGCACAATACTAAGTGCCGACTTTTTGCACCAGTCAATTAATAATTTTAAATCCGGAATTTCACCTATGCCCGTACTTTTTCTTGAGTATAAATAAAAAAGCGGCAGAGCAGTTCCCGCTCTCCGCTTTATCCCAATCTTAGCCCATTTTTCTGATGTCTTTGAAGTATGAAATGAGTTGTAAGCCAATATTTTTTAAATTTATATATCTAAATAATACCTTTAAAATAATCGAACTTTATTTTCCCTGCCAGCGGCTTAATTTCTTTTAAATACATTATCGCTGCATCGGGATATTTTTTATCGTTCGGAATTGCACTCTTTAATATTGCAAGGAAGCTTTCTTCGTAATCAACGCCCGTAATATCATTTAAGTATTCCAGTGTACGGCAGGCATATTTCAGAATCTGCATTGCTTCAAGCCCTGCAATATCACTGAAGAACCATCCGCAGCTTGAAAACATAAGCAGCGAATACTTTTCCATTTCGAGTAATTTGAATACAAGCTCAATACCTTTATTATCTACGTTTACTCTTCCGTGCCGTGCAAAAAACTTAATTATGTTGTGATGACTTCTCTCGTGCATTAAATCAATGTAATCGTTGCGCGCGCTCCATACATCTTTCAGATATTTATTTCCTTCTGCTTCAAAAACTTTTGCGCACTCATCGCGCAGCCAGTTAAGAGAATCTCTCAACGGAGTTCTCCATTTCTGATTCCAGTCCTGTTCTCCTCCCGTAGTACATCCGCAATTTTCTTTCCAGCGTTTTACTCCGTGCAGGCAGCTCCATGAAGTACCTAAGCCTTCGGGACCTTTTTTAATTTTTGCTTCCCACTTCGGTGGGTGCGCTTTGAGATACTCGCCGTAGTTACAGATTTTAATACCGTTCTGAGGCGCTAGTTCTGAAAGCAGATACGCTATAGTTCTATCAGCAAATTTTTTGTGATGACCGAACGTCTCTCCGTCTGTTGCAATGCTTATTAACTGAGGCTCGCTTCTGTTTTTATCGCGCGATTCATTTATTCTGTCTAACAGCTTACCTGCGTCGTTCAATAAATCTTCGAATGCAATCGTCTTTGATAAAGGACCGTCATAAAAGAAAATATCAATGTGTTTCTTGTGATTGAGCTGTGAGTAGCATCTGTAAGGGCGTTTCGTATCAATGCTGTTGTCCGAAACATCGTGCCATCTTCTTTCACCTATACTTCTTACACTCTCTGCCTGGCTTGCATCCAAAATAATATACTTTATTCCTTCGTGTATAAGGACTTCTATTGTTTCATAATCACAGGCAGTTTCTGCCAGCCACATGCCTTCAGGCCTGCGGTGAAAATTTAATTCAAAATCTCTCAAGCCCCATTTTATCTGCGTAAGCTTATCACGTAGATTTGCAAGTGGCATAATAATATGATTGTACACCTGGGCAATTGCATTACCGTGACCGTGTCTGCGCTCAACACTTTTTTTATCAGCATCAATAATTCTGTGATAAAGATTGAGATGCTTTTCTTTAATCCAGTTGAAAAGCGTAGGACCGAAATTGAAATTTAAAAGCTCGTAGTTATTTACTTCGCGGATGAGAGTTGTATAATTTTCATAAATTCCCGCTTCAGAGTTTGGCAGATAGCACTCGGAATAAATTCTTTCGTTCCAATTGTGATAAGGTGCTGCGCTCGGCTCATCGTCAATTTCATTAGTCCATGGATTTTCACGCGGCGGCTGATAAAAGTGTCCGTGAATACATAAATATACTTCTGACATTTGTTTCTTACTTCCTTCCTGCTAAAATTTTAATTTGGTTGTTCAGTTTCTTTGTTAATTGTTTCCGGAGTATCAGTTTCATTACTAGATTGCACTTCGTTTTGAGTTTCTGGTTGTACTTCGTCCGGGGTTATAATTTGAGTTTCTTCGGTTATTGTTTCGTTTACTTCTTCGTTTGTATTCTCGTTTGTCTCTTCATTTGTTTCTTCTTGCGCTTCTTGTTTAGAATCGTCACTTTGTTCAATTTTGTTTTCGTCTGTTTTTACTTCTTCAGTAAATTCATCTTCGAGCTCATGAATAAAAATATTTACGGCAAGCGGTGGCAGATTTACTTTAATAGTATAAGGCCATTGAAATTTGTATCTATCTTCAGTGTGAATACCTCCTAAGTTTCCTTCACCCGTTCCACCGTATTCAACAGCATCGCTGTTCAAAATCTCCCTATAGAAACCTGCACGGGGCGTGCCGAATTCGTAGTCTTTTCTGTGTACGGGAGTCATGTTAAATGTAAAAAGAAGCATTTGTTTTTTATCTGCGGAGTATCTTACAAAGCTTAGCACGCTGTTATCAGAATCGGTAAAATCAAGCCAGTGAAATCCGTCACTTCTGAAGTCAATTTCATAAAATGCCCTGTATTCATGATATATGGCTGATAAGTCTTTAAAATATTTTTGAAGCTTTAAATTCAAATCTTCGTTAAGCACATCCCATTGCATTGCAGTATCTGCATTCCATTCGTGAAACTGTCCTATATCATTCGTCATGAAGTTCAATTTCTTCCCCGGATGACCGAACATAAATCCGAAGAAAGTTCTCATGTTTGAGAACATACTTTTCAATTGTCCCGGCATTTTACTGACTAATGCTTTCTTCAGATGAACGACTTCATCGTGGGAGATTGGCAGCAGATAATTTTCATTAAATGAATACCAGAGAGAGAATGTAATTTTATTATGAAAATACTTTCTATAGATAGGATCTTTTGAAAAATATTCAAGCACGTCATGCATCCAGCCCATATTCCATTTCATATCAAATCCAAGTCCGCCGAGGTAAGTTGGCTTTGTAACTCCCTGCCAGTCAGTCGATTCTTCTGCAATCATCAAAGTACCTTTGTGATATTTATGCACGGTGTCATTCAGCTTTTTTAAAAAGGCAACGGCTTCAAGATTTTCTTTTCCACCAAGTTCGTTTGGTTCCCATTCACCTTCGTTACGGCAGTAATCTAAATACAGCATCGAAGCAACTGCATCAACACGAAGTCCGTCTATGTGATAAACTTTCAGCCAGAAGAGAGCGTTTGCAATTAAAAAATTTGCAACTTCAGTTTTTGCATAATCAAAAACATAAGTGCCCCATCCCTTGTGAAATCCTTTCTTCGGATTTGTATAGGCGTAAATCTGCTTTCCATTAAAATTGTTTAAACCGTGTTCATCCGACGGAAAATGCCCAGGCACCCAGTCGAGTATCACTCCTATATTATTCTGATGGCAGTGGTCAACGAAGAGCATAAAATCTTCGGGCGAGCCGTAGCGGCTTGTGGGAGCGAAAAATCCCGTGACCTGATATCCCCATGAAGCATCGAGCGGATGCTCCATTATAGGAAGAAGTTCTATATGTGTGTAGCCGTAAGTTTTGCAGTGCTCAACAAGTTCATATGCAAGCTGCTTGTAACTTTTATATCCCCAGTCATTTTTGAAGTCGGGATTATCGTAATCTTTTTTCCATGAACCCAGATGAACTTCGTAAATATTCATTGGCTGATTTCTGTAGTCATATTTTCTGCGAGTCTTCATCCATTCAGTGTCTTTCCATTTGTACTTATCTATCACTGCAATTTTAGATGCATTGCCGGGGCGCAGCTCTGCGCTGAAAGCATATGGGTCAGATTTATAAATAACTTTCGTTGGTGATTTTGTTTTAATAGCGTATTTATAGAGGTCGCCTTCTTTTACACCCGGAAGAAACAAGGTCCAGTAACCGGTATCTCTACAGTTTTCCATAGGAAGAAGACCTTCAGTCCAGTCATTGAATTCACCCGTAATGCTCACTGCTTTAACATCGGGAACCCAGATGCGAAAGATAACACCTCTTACTCCTTTGATACTTGTTTTATGGGCGCCGAGTTTTTCGTAGCTCTTGAAATGATTTCCTTCTCCCAGCAGATAGACATCCATATCGGTTATTTCTGTGCGGTAATAATACGGGTCTTCGAATTCGGATCTATTTCCGTTGGACTCTATTACAATTTTATATGAGAAGAGTTCAGTTGTATTCTCAAATTTAGCGGAGAATATTCCTGAAGGATTTACTTTTTCAGCTTCAGTAAGTTTCTTGCCTTTGCGCTTAATCCATACTTTTTCAGCAAACGGTAGATAACAATTTATTGATAGTTCTTTTTTATCTTCATCAATCTGCGGTCCGAGAACGGAATAAGGCTTATCTTCATCGAAAGAAATAATTCTCTGAAACGGATTCGATATTTTTTTATTTGACTTAACTGTGCTTTGCTTTGCCATATTGTGTAATCACAAAATTGTTAATTCTTTTTTAAAGTTAAATACATTAATGTTGTATTGAATAATTAAATTTCCCTACTAATAGGGAAGATTTAATTGCTTAAGGGTTTATTAATAATTATTTTGTGTGCAGAATTGTGCGGTGTAGCGCCGCCCGTCACGCGAAGCGTGCCGGGTGTACTAAATTATAAAACAGATAGAATCTGTTTTATAATTTAGTACAAGTCCCGACTTGTTCCCGCTAAAGCGGGACAATCGGGACGCGGCGCCACAAGAACGGGCGATTAGAATCCGACGCTTAGAGAATCAACGTCGGATTTTCGAAATTTCCGGTATTGTTTTTACAACAACGCTGAGGACAAAACCCGTCAAAAACTCATCATAATTTTAATGTTGGATTTTGTAAAATAAAATGTGACAATAATGTTACAATAGAATAAGCAACCCCCTCCTCAAAAAAGGAAGGGTAAGCGTAAGAGGTGGTCTAAACGAAGAAAAACTAATTCCCTGCTATTTTATTAAATTCATTTTTTTAGTTATACTGGATTTTTCAGAATTTATTCTATAGAAGTATATTCCGCTTGGGAACTCCGATGCGTTCCAGTTGACCTCATAAGAACCCGACTGGAGATTTTCATTAACTAATACTTCAAGTTCTTTGCCATTTATATCATAAACGGAAAGCTTCACGTTTCCTGATTTAGCGGGAACATCAAATCGTATTGTTGTATTCGGATTGAAAGGATTTGGAAAGTTCTGCTTTAATTCAAAAGTATTGGGAACAACCTGACTTGTAAGTGTGACCGCTAATGGAAATGAGGTATCATTGAATGAAAATCCACCGAATCCAGGATAAGTTGTGCTTACACCTGATGTGATACAGTTTGTTGAGTTATATGCAGTTGATGTGTTCCACTTCCATACAAGTCCGTTGCCCTGGTCGTTAAAATAAATCATGTTGTTGCTGATTGCCGTTCCTCCGAACTTAGCATTTTGAATATGATAAACGCTTGCATGCTGAGTTGGTACAGTATAGAGAACCGAAAGCATTTTATTCCCATGAGTGCCGCTTAATGGAGAAGTGGTTAATACATCAAGATAAGCTTTTGCAATTTTTACAAACGTGCCTTCTCCAATACCGTTTGTTCTATCCCAGTCATTATTGTTTGTAACCCATAGATTTCCCTGAGAATCAAAAACAAATCCTTCAGGTGCAGAAAAAAGTTTAACATTAATGGAGCTGCCTGAAAGTGAAGGAGCATTGTATGTAAGATTTCCGTTACCAATTACAATAAACCCATTGAAAAGTGATAGAGCAGTATAGACAACTAATCTATGTCCCTGCAAATCGCCTGTCCACAAGTTTCCTTGTGAATCGAAGGCAATACCTGTGAAGTAGTTAGTATAATATTCAGGAACAGGTAAATCAACGGCGGATGAAGATGCATAGCCTGATGCTTTTGTGTATTTTGTAATTCTTCCGCTTTGTCCGTTAACCTGAAACTTTGCAGCATATAAATCACCCGTAACAGGATGTATGGCAATCCCCGCCACCGGTGCAGTGGATATTATTTTTGGAGGATTGGCATTCCTCACAGGATATATATCAGAGTAGTTATAAATTAAAACTCCGCCTTGATTCAAATCTTTATCAAAAGAAATAAAAAGCTTCCCCTCATAAATAGCAGTTGCATTTGGACCTGCGCCGGCAAAAGGAATCGGGAAGTTTGCAAATTCTGTAGCAAGATTTAACTCATAATGTAAAGATGCATTACTCGTTCTGAAAAACTTAATTTTTTTTTCGCCGAAGTATGGCATTGAAACAAAATCACCGGGAGCAATATCAGTATTCTGCGCTTTACTTTGATTTAAAAAAATGACGGACTGTAATAAAATAAATAATACAATAAAAAGTTTTTTAGTTTTCATTTTTTTATTTTTTGGTTTAAGTTGTATAAACTAATTTGTAGAGGCAAATCACGCGGGAGTTTGTGAAATATTTTACTCTTTTTGTTAACTGCAGAAAATTAGTATTCATATGTTAAACTTTCAAAGAGAATTTCATTAATTTGTCAAAAATTTTTCAAGTTTTACAGAAGTGCTTTGGTTATTGATTGCTGTTTTTACTTTATTTAAATGGAGCACTGTTGTCAACCATACAAACCTTTTTTTTACAATTTTAAGCTAATTTTTAATTAAAATTATGAAATCAATCTGTGTGTTCTGCGGCTCGAGTATGGGAAACAATCCTGACTTCAAAAATACAGCTGTTCAAATCGGGAAGTATTTTGCCGATAACGATATAATGCTTGTCTACGGCGGAGGCAATGTGGGACTTATGGGAGTCCTCTCTCACTCAGTTATGAATAACGGCGGCGAAGTTACGGGAGTAATTCCGAACTTCATGATGGAAAAAGAATGGGGCGATGAATCTGTAACAAAACTTCACCGCGTAGGCTCGATGCATGAACGGAAAAAACTGATGTCGGATATCGCAGACGCTTTCATTGCAATTCCCGGCGGCATTGGTACGCTGGATGAACTGTTCGAGATTTTTACCTGGAAGCAGTTGAATCTGCATTCAAAACCAATCGGACTCCTGAATACAAACGGATACTACAATTCAATGATTGAATTTCTGAATAACATTGTTGCAAACGGATTTATGAAGCAGGAAATTTTAGACTATTTAATTATAAAAGATAATATTGAAGATTTAATTGACTCTTTGTTTAATTGATTGTTTCAGAAGTGGCTTTCACGGGAGCTAATTTTTGCCAGCGCCCGTGAAAGATTTGGAAGGTATTACATGAGGTAATAAGTTTTTGCGTATTGGCAGATACACACTTGTAAGTAATCTTGTGTTACTAAACTTTTAAATTTCCCCCGGAATGAGCCCTTATTACCTATTCCTATAATAAGCGTCATTCCGGATTTTTAAGGAATTCTCTTTTCCTGCAGGCATCCCGTTTCCGGCTCCCTTGATACCTGACAGAAACTTTTATATAAACTCTTTTTTTGTTTGAGATATATTTCTCACCGGAAAAATTTTGTTCGGCTCGTTTGTATTCCGGTGAGTATATATTGGCTTTAGTTAATGCTAACTTTTTTTTGCTCATTTATTTTGCCGAGTATAGAGCTTTATCAAATTCAATTTTATTTTACGAAACAACCCACTAAAACCGTTATAAGTAAGAATCCTATTCCTGCGAAGCCGATATATTCAAATCTTGTTAATTCTGTTTTGCTGTTTTTTGAGTTTTTCATAAAATTAAAATAAAATTAATTTCTAAAATTGTTTGATTTTTTACTTATCAGATCATAAAAATTGAAGTCGTCATCGCCGCTAAGAATAAAGTGTAGAAGCTTATTACTTTTAAATCCTGACTATTAAACTTTCTGTTTTCCATCTTTTACTTTACAATTTGAAATAAAATTGTTGATACTATTAAAGCTGCAATCATCAGGTCCCATCTTGTAAATTCTGTCTTTTTTATTTTCTGTACCATTGTCTATCGTTGTTTTCAAATCTTAACAAAGTTACAAAGTATTGACTGCTACATCAAAGAGATTTCAAGGATGAAATCGGCGATATGAATAAATTTGCTTTTGTAAAAACATCTAAAAACGGTTTAATAACGAAGAAATAATATAATTATTCAGCTTTTAAAATCGGCAAAACAACAAATAGGAAATCTTACTTTGAAAATCGGAAGCAATTTTACATTTAAATAGGCTTTTATAAAAAAATTTTGCTGAATAATGAGAAATAATAGCATAATTCTCTGGAAGCATTCTCAGAAAAATCGGTAATTTGAGTGTTGTTTCATATCTTTTCAAATGTTATTTTCAAATGAAAAAATTAGTGATAAAAAAATAAATTTACTCTCTTGCTTCAGGAATTCAAATTCATCAGGATTTTAAAAACTCTTACAACAAAAGAACTGAATGGTTTTCGTGAGTTTATTGAATGCGCATATTTCAATAAAAACGATAAATTGGTAAAGTTTTACGATTATATTCTAAAGTTTAAACCTGATTTTGAAAGCAGAAATTTTACTAAAGAAAAGCTGTTCAAGTTTACATTCGGCAAGGAAGAGTTTGATTACGCAAAACTCAAACATTATTTTAATTATGCGTTTGAACTTCTCGAAGATTACATTATCTACAATCAAACAATTAAAAATGAAAAAGAGAGAGATTTCACACTGTTAAGATTTTACAGGGAAAGAAAACTCAACAATTATTTTATTAATCTCACAACAAAAATTTCAACTGAGCACAGCAATATAAGATATAAGGAAACGGAACATTTTAAGTACGAGAACAGATTATCAAATGAACTTGAAATTTTTTACTATCAGAATGAATTCAAAGAAGATAAGATTGTAAGTGCGCAATACAGAGATTTGTTCAGTATGCGCGATAACTTTTTTCTTGAGTTGTTTTACCGTCTTAGTACACTATTAGAACAAAGGCGCGGCTTCAGATACGAGCTGGAAAAAAAATTCCCCTATCTGCAGGGATTGCTGGACTATATAGAAAATAACTCAGATGAAGTTGACAGGTCTTTACTTTTAGTCTATAAAGTATTTATGCTCGATTACAAACCTGAAGAAAAAACCTATTATGCTTTAAAAGAAATAGCAGTAAAGGAATACAAAGATATACCTGCTGAAATACGCAAGCACATTTTTGAATCATTGGTAGATGTTGGTTATAAAATTGTTATAAGCGGAAACAGTGAGTTCTACAAAGAGCTTTTTGAATATTACAGTTTTTTTGTTGATAAATACGATGAGGTTTTCGGTGATTCCTATCTGGATCACTCCAGATATTTTTACATAACTACTCCGGCTCTTCATTTAAAAAAATTTGAGTGGGCTAAAAACTTCATAGATAATTTTAAAGAAAAATTACCTCCTGTACAGGAAGATTATATGTATCTTTATACGCTGGCCAACTATTATTTCAGCACAAAAGAGTTTACTCATGCGCTTGAAGTCCTTGCAAAAATAAAAGATAATAAAAATCAGCATGCGCTTATTGCTAATAAATTAAAAATGCAGATTTTATATGAACTAAGAGATTTTGAAACCTTAATTTACATTATAGATTCTTACCGTCACTTTCTTAAAAATTATTGTAAGATTTTTATTGAGACAAATCCAAAGATTAATCTTAACTTTGTAAAATATCTTAAGAGACTTGTGGATATTCAGTCAGGGAAAAAAATAAATCCCGATGAACTTAAATTTGAAATAGAACGGGAAAAAATTATTACAAGCAGAAACTGGCTGCTTGAAAAAACAAATGAGTTAATAAAGTAAGCGCTAAAAAAAAGTTTGAAGAATTTAAAAAACATTACTCTTCTGGTTGTTCTTCTTTTAATACCTGCAATTTATTTTATGAAGAAGCCCGATAAAACTAATTCGATGGAAAACAAATTTAACTATCTTGCTCTGGGAGATTCTTATACTATCGGTGAGTCAGTTCCCGATACGGAAAGATTTCCTGCACAGCTTGTAAGCTCTCTCACAAAAAATAATATTTATTTTAATTCTCCCGAAATTATTGCAACAACAGGCTGGACAACGGATGAGCTTGCCGATGCAATCAGGAAAAAACAATCTTTGCTTCTGCCAAAATATGATCTGGTCTCACTTCTTATTGGAGTAAATAATCAGTACAGGGGAAGAGATGCCGAAGAATACAGGACTCAGTTCAAAGACTTATTAAGAACAGCTATAGTATTTGCCGGCGGCGAGAAGTCAAGGGTTTTTGTTGTTTCTATTCCTGACTGGGGAGTAACTCCTTTTGCAGAGGGCAGAGACAGAAAAAAAATAGGTGAGGAAATTGATTTATATAATAAAATTAATAAAGAGGAAACACTGAAGGAAGGAATTGCATTCATTGATATTACTCCGGAATCACGAACAGCAGTGAATGATAAATCACTGATTGCATCTGACGGACTTCACCCTTCAGAAAAAATGTATAAAGAATGGGTAGACTTAATTCTCCCCCGGGTTAAAAAAATGTTTCAATAATTTTTATGAATTTTGAACAGTTAAGAGAATATTGCCTTTCTAAAAAAGGAGTTGAAGAAGGAACTCCCTTCGGTCCCGAAACACTTGTATATAAAGTGATGGGAAAAATATTTGCTATAACTTCATTCGCTATACCTTGTACGGTGAATTTAAAATGTGACCCGGAATATGCTGTTGAATTGCGGGAGCAATACGATGACGTACAGCCCGGATATCATATGAATAAAAAGCACTGGAATACGGTTAGAGTTGACGGCAGGCTGAATAAAAAACTGGCGGAAAAATTAATTGACCACTCTTACGATTTGATTTTGAAAAGTCTCCCGAAAAAACTTCAGGAAGAATATAAAAAACTTAAATAATCTGCTTAACCACAGAGAGCACAGAGAATGTTCACAGATTACACAGAGAATTTATTTAGAAATTTTTTACAGTATTAATAATTGAGAATACTCTGTGTTCTTTGTGTAATTCTCTGTGCTCTCTGAGGTTAAGAAAATTAATCAAGCAGTTTCCTGTCTTCATCTCGGGGGAAATTTATCCAAAGATACAGAAGCCCGACACCAACTCCGACTGAAGCCATAATAAGATTTGCGTTTACAAAAAGATTTGTTGTAACTGAAAGCAGCGCTCCCATATCACATAATATAAATGCTGAGACATGAGCATTAAAATAAGTTGTAACGAAATTATCTTTAGTAACTTTTTTCAGCATGTTTTTCCTTATGTATAGTGAGCCTGTGCAGAGTACAATTCCGGCAATGGTAATAGGTGTGTTAAGAAAAGATTTTTCCGGATTAACGTTACTTGATGAAACCATCATGCCTACTACATATACAAGTGTAAGTCCGGCAATAATTACGTAGCCAAGAAGCCTTATTCTTCTGCTGATTATTATAAAATCAATTTGTTTAACCATTTCTGATTTTTCTGCCATAGTTATATTGTGTGTTTATAGTTAACCACAGAGTACACAGAATTTCTACACAGAGTTCACAGAGAAAAAAAATATAATAGTCTGTGTTCTCTGTGATATTTCTTTGTGTTCTCTGTGGTTAAGTTTGTAAATTTTATGGTTTAGTTCTTCTTTTTACTAAATTGTTTATCGATAAAATTAGCATTATTTTTATTAACATTTAATTCCATATTACAATACAATTACACATTTCTATTGCGAAACAACTCATTAAATACAGCGGAAATTACAGATACAGATAAGGATTTTATTACTATTGTAAGACCTCAGAATTTTTCTGAATTCCTTGGTCAGGATAAAGTAAAAGAGAACTTAAAAATATTTATAGAGAGCTCAAAGATACTCGGTGAATCTTTAGACCACGTTTTATTCACAGGTCCTCCCGGGCTTGGTAAAACCACGCTTGCTAATATTATTGCCAACGAACTCAATGCAGCAATTGTATGTACCTCCGGTCCCGTGATTGAAAAGCCCGGCGACCTTGCAGGCATGCTTACAAAGTTACGCGCAGGCGAAATTTTATTCATAGATGAAATTCACAGAATACCGAAAGTTGTTGAAGAGTTTTTATATTCAGCGATGGAAGATTTTAAGCTTGATATAATGATAGATTCCGGTCCGGCTGCGCGGAGCATTCCGATTAAATTAGAGAAGTTCACTTTAATCGGAGCAACAACAAGACAGGGATTGCTTTCATCTCCAATGCTTGACCGGTTCGGAATTAACTGCCATCTTGATTATTATTCTTCCAAAGAGCTTGTCAATATTGTGAAACGTTCTGCCCGGCTTATGGGAATTGAAATTACCGATGACGGCGCAGAAGAAATTGCGCAGCGTTCACGCGCAACTCCGCGTATTGCAAACAGATTACTGAGAAGAACACGTGACTTTGCCATAGTAAAAGAAGACGGGAAGATTTCAAAATCAATTGCCGACTATGCTTTAACTTCGCTTGATATAGATAAATACGGGCTTGATAAGATGGATAAAAAAATTCTGGAAACAATTATTACAAAGTTCAATGGCGGACCCGTAGGCTTATCTACTATTGCAGCATCGGTCGGTGAAGATCCGGGAACAATAGAAGATGTTTATGAGCCATTCCTTATGATAGAAGGATTTATAAAGCGTACTCCGAAGGGAAGAGAAGCTACTCCGCTGGCATTTAAGCATCTTGGTCTGAAGTCAAATGCAAAAAAAGAATTACCTTTATTTGATAATTAGTCTTATCACTTTTTAAAATACCAATGAAAAATTTTAAATTTATATCTGCGCTCTTAATTTTGTTTGTTCTGGTTACAAGCTGCTCGTACTTTAAAAGCACCACTACAAAAAACAATGACGAGTCTCACAAAATAGAAGGTGAAACTCCCGTTAAAGAAAAAGTGCTTGAGAAAACTTCACAGGCAGACCTGACTTTTTATAATAAGTATATTGAAGTCTCAAATAAAATTTCTGAAACGGCAGATGAAGTAAATAAAAATTTCCTTACGACCGTGCCTGACCCTTCAACAATTTCAAAAGGTTCTTTTATCCTTGTTGTCGGTCTTGATATATATGTAAATAATCTTGAGAGACTCATAAAAGATTACAGACGTTCCTATTATGAAGGCGGTGAGCTTGCAAAGCTTGCCACAGATAACGAAAACATGAAGACGGAAATTGAAACTTCGTTCAGAGAATTACTAAAGTCATTGGAGAATTACTATTCAGTTGCATCACGCGTTACTAAATTCTATAAGGATAAAGAGTATAAAGATAATTTATCCAAGGCAGCAGGTTTTGATAAAGAAATGAAAGACTCATACAAAGAGTATGATTCGTTATATAATAGATTCAAAGAGTCCGTAAAAAAATACAAGCCGGTAAAGACGAGAAAGAATCCTGATGACTTTACAAACAAAGATGAAAAGGCAGTTATAATTGTACAGAACGCACTGGAGAATACCATGGATTTGGCCGAAACATTTTACAGCAAGTTTGAAAGTGTGAACAGAAATTCCAATGCAGACGGATTGCAGGCTGATATAGAAGAGTTTGAACGAAAGTTTAAAGCAGAGGAAAATAAAATTCAATCGACGGAATTCTCAGATAAAAGCAAATATATAAAATTCAGCTTCGAAGATTACTTTACCAAGATGACAAAAGGTTTTATTGATGAAGTGAATAAATTCAACAAAGACCTGAAGAAAGGAAAAATGAACGAAAGAGATTTCGGTCTGGCTTACGACAATGTTGTGCGAAGCTATAATTACATGATAAATGCATATAATTCTTCCATTACTACAGTAAATTCGTTCAAAGTTTATTAGGATTTTTTGAACTTTAACTAAAAAAATCAGGTTAGTTTTTTATAATAATAATTTTATGAGTAAACACTTATCAGGCGGTAAACAGGCGCTATTGATTTTTATTATGGCGCTCGCAGCAGGTTTAACAATGAATGCCGTAAGCAGCAAAGGTATACCGCTGTTCACAAACTACACCGAAAAAATGAAGGCTGATAATACTGACAGCTTAAAGAATGCCATTCAGAATACGAATGATTTTAAAAATAATCCTTACGATACGACTCAAAAAGATAAACCTCTCAGCTACAACAATAATCCTAATCTGACTAAAGAAGGATTTATAAAGCCGCAGAAAATTAAGCTCGACCTTGCAAAACTATTGTTTGAAAGAAATGCTCTGATGATAGATGCAAGAAAGCCCGAAGAATTTGCAAAAGGACACATAAAAGGAGCAATTAATATTTCTTATGAAGATTACCATTTTAAGGATAAAGATAAGCTTCCCGATAGATTAAAAGGACTAAACAAAGATGGTATTATCATCGCATACTGTAACGGCGGCGACTGTGACATGAGCATAGACCTTGCATACGATATTGCCAAGCTTGGCTTTAATGCTGTCAACATTTATCTCGGCGGATTTAAAGAATGGGAAGCAGCCGGCCTTCCGGTTGAAAAATAACTTTATTAATACATGAAAGATTTTTTATCATCAAGGTACGTCCAGGTTGTACTTCAGATCATTATCGGAGCAGTTTTTGTTTATGCATCTTATAATAAGTTATTCGACCAGACTGCCTTTGCAAAATCAGTTTACGGATATAAACTTCTTCCGGACTTTTTAATAAATATTACTGCCATAATTGTTCCTCCGCTTGAATTTATTGCGGGACTTTTTTTGATGTTTGGTTTGTTTAGAAAGGGGAGCTCGTTAGTTATAATCGCATTACTCAGTGTTTTTTTAATAGGTTTAGTGCAGGCTTATGCAAGAGGATTAGATATAGATTGCGGCTGTTTCGGCTCAAATGGTGCTGATAAAACAACATCGGCAGATTTGCTCATCAGAATATTTGAAGATATATTGTTATTATTGGGCGCAATTATTATTTTTAAATTTAGCCGTTCAAAGTATTATAAAAACGTAAATTACACGGATGCTGAAATTCTTGCATCCCAAAACAAGGAGACATAAAATGTTAAAATCAAAAGGTTCAAAAATATCCTTCTTCACTCTGGGGCTTGTTGCAATTTTCGCAATTATGTTTTCAGTGGTAAACAATTCAAAGCTTGCTGCTTCCATCAACGGACCAAGAATGATGTTCAATGAAACGAAACATGATTTCGGCAAAATAGCTTCAGGACCGCAAGTTGAATATGTTTTCAAGTTCACAAATAAAGGCAACCAGACTCTTCACATTGAAAAAGTTCAGACATCCTGCGGATGCACAGGAACTACGATGGGCGAAAAAATGGATTATGCTAAAGGTGAGTCAGGTGAAATAAAAGTGACTTTTAATACACAAGGCAGAGAAGGAAAACAAGAGAAAACTATTATGGTTTATTCAAACGATGCTAAAGAGCCTCAAAAAGTTCTTACCTTCATTGCTGATATTACACCATAAAATAATTTTGTTTGTATAATTTGTAAGTAATATAAAGGCGGAGAAATTTTTCTTCGCCTTTTTTATTTAAACTTTATTCATCTGCAACAAGCTCAAGAATATTTTCTTTCTTTTTGCTCAATTCAAATTTTCTTTCTTTCCATTTTCCCCTGCTGAACCAGTACGTAATCAGAATTCCTTTTAGCGCAACTGAAAGACAGATAGCAAACCATATTCCGTTCAGTCCCCATATTGAAGAAAAGTATGCGCAGAGAGGAATTCTTAAAAGAGTTGTAGTGAGTCCTATGGTAACCGGAGGTATTGTTTCTCCGGCTCCTGAAAATGCTCCGCTTAATATAACTTCAGCTGCGGAGAAAATTAATATTATTGCTGTCACTTTATTAAAATCTGATGCGGCCACAATTACGCTTAAATCAGTAGTAAAGATAGATGCAATCTGCGCGCTGAAAGTGAAAAGTATAATTGAATATAACATAGCGGCAAAAATTCCGAATTTAAAAATCTTCCATGCGAGTTTCTCTGCACGGTCTTTATTTCCTGCGCCGATGTTCTGCCCGACTAAAATTGTAGCTGCAAGCGAAAGCCCTATGTATATCTGATATGAAATTGCCTCGGAGCGGTGGCCAATGCCGAGCGCAGCAAGTCCGGTAGTGCCGTAATCAGCTACAAATCGTGAGACGAAAACATATATTAAAGAAAACGCCAGTCCGCTCATCGATACAGGCAGGCCGATTTTCAAAGTATGCCTTAGTATTTTTTTGCTGAAGCTGTAGCTGCTGATTTTATTTATAAGATTTCTTTTCCTTAATAATCTGTACCCGATAACGAAAGCTATGAAGTAAGATATCAGAGTTGAAAATGCAGCACCCATCATTCCGCCAAATGGAACAGGTCCCCAGCCAAAGATTAAAAGTGGTGCTAAAAAAAAGTTTAAAATTACCGCTGTAAGTAAAAGATAGAACGGTGTTTTTGTATCGCCGTTACCTCTGAATATTGCAGTTGCTGTTGAAAGCAAAGTAACACATGGTAAACCAAGAAGAAAAGTAACCAGATAGTCATCTGTGTAACTTCTTTGCTGCACATCAATATTAATTATATCATATAAATACGGAAGAGCAGGTATCATTACAACTGCGACAATGATTGCAAGAAAAAAAGTCTCTATCAGATTGTTTGTAGAGATATGCCTTCCCGTATCTGCTTCATCAGCTCCTTTTGATTGAGCTACAAGTGAGTTAGTGCCGACGGGAATCATTTCTCCCAGCGCCATTGCTCCCCATACAAGAAAATTAGCAACTGTAATTGCTGCAAGCTCAGCGCTGCCGAGCTTCCCGACCCAATAAGAATCAATAAGAGTAAAAGAAGATTTTACTAATGTCTGTAACACGGCCGGACCTGCAATGGCAAGTATCAGCCTGTTGTCTGAAAGTTTATTTATCAAATTATTTGGAAATCGGGGAGTAAATTGCAAACAACAAAAATACATCAATTAAAAACATTTGTAAATCTAAATTGATAATTGTTTTTATTCTTCTCATTTTTAGTCAAATGAATATACTTTACCTTTTATCTCAGGTAGAGGTTACGGGGGCAGAAACCTACGTAGAATCTCTGGCAAATTACCTTTCCTCACTCGGCAATAAAATATTTATTGCATCGGATACTTTTACGCGTAAAGCTGATGCAAAAATATTTAAAGTTCAGCTGCATCAAAGGGATTTTAAAACACGCCGCAGCAACATCGTTGAGATTCAAAAAATCATAAGAGAAAATAATATAGATATAGTTCATGCAAACTCACGCGCATCAGCATGGGTCGGACACTTTGCATGCAGGAAAGAGAACATTCCTTTTATAGTTACAATACACGGACTCAGCGGAATGCGATTATCCAAGAAGCTTGTTCCTGCTCTGGGAGATAAAACGATTGCAGTATCTGAATATATACGTGATGTAACGATGAAAGATTTTAATTTGAAGAAGAGTCAGATAGAATTGATACGTAACGGACTAAATATTGACGAAGTGATTAAAAGAAGTAAGCAGGAAGTGAAATCTGTTTATGATAACGATAAGGATTTTCTTTTATCATATATAGGAAGAGGAACAGGTCCGAAGAAAGATATAGTGCTTGCGCTGGTAAATGAAATTATTCCGAAGGTAAAAGAAGAAGTAAAAAACTTAAAATTCCTTTTTATGTGCCCCGGTACTTTGGATGAAGTAATTTTAAGCAGCATTAATAAAAAAAATAAAGATGCGGGAGAAGATTATATTTTAATTGATGACCACAAGAATGATGTAATGGCATCCCTTAATCAGGTCGATATGACAATTGCAGCGGGAAGAAGCGCCATTGAAGCAGTGCTTTTGAACAAGCCTGTTTTATTCTGGGGTGAGTCTCTCTTCGGCGGAGCGCTGGATAATAATAGTTTGCCTCTTGCATTGGAATCAAATTTTGGTGACAGCAAAGATTTAGAAAAAGTAGATACGGAGAGGATTGTTAAAGAAATTATAAAAGCTATTAAAGATAATACTAAGCTTGATGAAGCCGTGAAGTCGAAAGTTGAAGATGAGTATGGCTTACTTCTAAACGCTGAAAAAGTACTTACACTATATAAAGAAGAAATTTTAAAGCTAAATGTAAAAGTATTGGAAGAGCCGCTGCCCATTTTATTATATCACAGAGTTGTAAAGGATAGCATAAAAGACAGCGTAGTGGGTATATATGTTACTGAAGAAGTTTTTGAAGAGCAGCTTCAGCATCTGAAAAAAAATAATTTTAAGACGATTACCTTTATAGATGTAAGTAAAGCATTGAAGGGAGATAAAACTTTATCTGAGAAAAATATTATACTCACATTCGATGACGGATACGAAGATAACTATTCATCGGCCTTCCCTTTATTAAAGAAGTATAATTCAACTGCAGTGATATTTCTGGTAACGGGGCAGGATAGTAATGTATGGGACTCGACTAAAAATGAACCGGGAGCAAAGCTGCTTAATAAAGAACAAATAAAAAAGATGTTTGATTGTGGAATAGAATTCGGAGCGCATACGTTGAATCATACAAATCTGACCGAAGTAAGCAAAAACCAGCTTTTAAAAGAGATTTATAACTCAAAAATATATATTAGTAAAGAATTGCAAATTCCTGTCATCTCTTTTGCTTATCCTTACGGTGAATGTAACAAGATGGCAAAGGAAGCTGTAAAGCAATTAGGGTTTGAGTTTGGAGTTGCGACAGATTCAGGTCCGTTGAATTTTTTAAAAGATTTGTACCAAATCCGCCGCCAGATTATTTTTTCACACACCTCATTGTTTCAATTCAGGAAGAAAATATCCAAGTGGTATCCGGCCTACAAAAAATTAAAATCAAAAAAATAGTAGTAATACTTTCTTTCTTTCCATTCGTTTCAAAACCCATTTTCTGAATCTTAAACATTCTTTTATTTTACAGAATTGAAGACAAAACATAGTCTGTTTACTAAAATTCTCAGGCAAACTATTTTCTGCAAAATAAAGTAAAAACTTTTTAAAAGGGCATAACTAACAATAATATATGGTGATTAAAGTAATGCGCCTGAAAGTTTCCTGCAAAATTATCCTGCAAATTAGTACTTGCTTTATATATATAGTCTTTACATATTGTATGCAAATTAACACTGCAAAATAATCTGCATAATAATTAATTCTGCAAAATAAGAATTCATGAAAGTAAGCAAATACTTTAAGATCAAAAAAATCCCGGGAATCATTAAAAAACTGACCGGAGTAAGTGTTGAAAAATTTGAAGACCTCTTAAAGCATCTCACGCCGATCTTTATCGATCTGGAGAAAAAGAGACTCTTCAAAAAATCCCGCAAGAGAGCTTTTGGCGGCGGAAGAAAACAAGACCTAGACCTTGACGATAAATTATTAATGCTTCTTATGTACAATCATCTGTTTGTTACGCATGAATTCCTTGGCGCGCTCTTTAATCTGCATAACAGCAATGTAAGCAGACAGATAAATCATCTTGAGCCATTGCTTTCAAAAGTATTTCAGGTTCCTGAAAGAAAGATAAAGCTGGCAGATTCTGTTTTATCACAATCGCAGATATTGGAAATATTTGTAAATCTTGATGAAGCAGATAAGAAGGAAATGAACTATAGTCCTGTAGGTACAGATTATCCTCCGGTAAAATCGACGGGTACGGGCGGCAGTGATTTGCGAATTAATACAGAAGATAAGATAATAACGAATATAAAAGTTATCCCAATAAAAAAATCACAATCGAATTTATGAGCACGCAGAATACTATAGCGCACAAAGATTTACCGAACAAAGAGAAGCTGAAAATAAACATCCAGCAGATAAAGATTTTATCAGGTACAATAAACAAGCTTTACATTGAGTCGATGCTGAAAAAATTAACTCACATTTATAAAAAATGAATAAAGATTCTTTAGTAAGCAAAGTGGCAAACTCCAGCAGCTTTAGTCGTCACAGAAGCGAGCTGATATTCGACAGAATATTTGAGTTGATAAAGGAATCCCTGGTAAAGGATAAAGAATTTTCTGTAGATAATTTCGGAGAATTCAAAGTAGAGCACAGAGAAAGCATGAAGATAATGAATACAAAAGAGAACCAGGAAGTGCTTCTGCCGCCGAAAGATTTTATAAATTTTACTCCATCACAAAATTTATTAGACATAATAAATAAAAAATGACTAAAGAGCAGATAATAAGGAGCATCTCCGACGAGTTTAAGATAAGTGAGCTGGAGTCCATTCAGTTTTACGAGAATGTATTCCAATACATTGAAGGCTCTTTCCGTAAGAGCAAAAACTTGAACATTTCAGATTTCGGTAAATTCAATGTGATTGAAAGAACCGGCACTGACGGAGGTAAAGTTAATTCCGTGAAATTCTCCCCTTCAAAGAAACTCGCAACGGAAGTTAACTATAACTACAATAATCTTGCTAAAATTCTTTTCAGAGATATTGAAAGAAATATTAACAAGGAAAGAATTCTCTCTTTAGGCGAAGAAAATATTTACAGAGAAGAAGCTCCTGTTGAATCAGCAGAAGTGTTTGACAGATACTCAGAAGAAGAAAAAGATTTTATAGAAGAGCAGGTAAATCTTACCTCTTCAAATAAGAATGCAGGATTAAGCGATTTAGAGCAGCGCGTAAGAAAAATAGAAGCGTTCATAAACGTAATAAAGAAATTCTTCGAAGATGAGAAACTTGGTGATACTCTTTCTAAAGCAAAAACAGAAATAGTACCGCCGCAGGCTGACTACGTAAAAAGAGTTGAGGAAGATAAAGCAAAAGATGAAGAGTACAAAGCTTCCATCTCTTCGCTTGAAGCAAAAATAAAAGAGCTTGAAGCAAAGTTCAAAGAAGCTGAAGCCAGAAAAACTGCTACAACTACAGAAACAAAAGTTGAAACAAGAACTGAAGTAAAAGAAGAGAAGCAGCCGGAAAAGCCAATTGAAAAAATTGAGCTGCCGCCTATAGATGTTGTTCCTCCTGTAATAGAAAAGCAAGCCGAACCCGAACTTAAAGCTCCGGTTGAGCCTGTTGCAGAAGAAAAAACTATAGCTACGGAATTAGGAAATTTAGTTGTAGAATCTGACTATACTGAAGAAGTAAACCCGGTTGAAGAAACAATAAAACCTGTTTTTGTTTCACCTGAAGATGTGTTTACACCTGCAGCTCCTATAGAAGATTTTGTTAAACCTGTTGAAGATTTCACAAAGCCAATAGAAGAATCACTTGATGCTACTGCTATTGAAAGAAAGATCGAAGAAAGACTTGCAGAGATAATAAAAGCACCTGTAAAAAAAGCTCCAAAGGCAAAAGATCCTTCAACAAGCAATATTGATGACCTATTAAGAACTTTAGGCGCTTCTGATGAAGAAGATGTAATCGACGAAGATATTGTTGAGCAAATTCCTGAAGTAAAGACTGATGTAATCGAAGAAGAAGTTATTGAGCAAATTCCTGAAGCAAAGACAGAAGATATAACGGATAATTTCTTCATCAAAACAGAAGAGAAACCTGAAGAGACAATATCTGAGATTATCGAAGATAAAATTTCTCCGGCAGAAGAAAAGCATGAGGAAGTAATTTCTGAAATAGTAGAAGATAAAAAATTACCTGATACACCTTTAGTAGGTGAAATCACTGATTCCGAGCTTCATAAAAAAGTAGATTCATTAATTGAAGAGTTCAGAACTGAAGCTACAAAAATAAAAGAAGTAGAGGAAGAAGAGAAACAGGCAATAATAGAAGCGCAAAAAGAACCGGAACCTGAGATAATTAAACCGGTCGTTCCTCAGGATGAAGAAGCACAGCTTTCAACAGCACTATCTTCTATCTTTAACTCGATTCTTACTTCTGAAAATATAAAGAAAGAGGAACCGAAAGAGACTCCGATAATTAGAGAAGAAGTTAAAAATCTTCATAATGAAATTGTAAAAAGCGAAAAGCCTGTTGAGACAATTCAGCCGCCTGTAGAAGAAAACAAAGAAGCACCGATTCCTTCTATAAGCGACATCTATTCCAGCGCAACAAGCTTCAACGATATATTTGAGCAAAAGAATCAGAGCAAAGAAGAGAAAGAGCATGCTGATGAAATGAAACAGATTCAGGACATGCATGAAGCAAATGAAACTAACGGACATAACTTAAAAGATACAAACGGACACAATTTAAAAGACACTAACGGTCACAACCTTACCGATACAAACGGACACGGGCTGCAGGATACTGCAAACCTAAAGGATATGTACGGTCCCGGACTTACAGAAAGCGGAACAGAACATGACGTTAGAACATCAAAAATTTATACAAACGGAAATCCGCTGAAGCCGTATGCAAACGGCAACGGCAACGGAAAGAACGGTAACGGCTCATCTACATTAAATCAGGTGCTTGAAGATAACGGTCTTCATAAAGAATCAAAGTCCAGCATTTTCATTATAGTGATAATAATCGTAATTGCTCTGGGTCTTTTATTCTTTGCAATCTTCAACTCCGGAATTATGGGAAAAGAAAAACTTGCCAAAAAAGAAAATAACTACGGACTTGTAAAAGTAAACGAAGTGAAGAATGAAAAATATTTTTACGATAACGGAAAAGACAAAGTATTTTTTGAAACAGATAAAGGATATACAATACAGGCAGGCTCATTCAATGATAAAGAATCTGCAATAGAAAAAAGCAAATCTTTAACTGATAAAAAAGTTGAGAATGTAAGAATTGAGGAGCTTGAAAAAGGCAGCACAACATTTTTCAGAGTAAGAGTGGGTTCATTCGCTACTCTGGAAGAAGCAAAAAATTATTCAGAGAAATTCTAATTTTAATCCAATAATGCTATGAAATATTTATCGTTAAAAGGAATCGCAGTTTTGGCAGTGGCAATAGTACCAATATTGTTAAAATTCAAATTCCACAAAACAGAAAAGCCTGTAGTAACAGGCCCAAGCATACTGGTAGAAGCTTTATAAAAATTGTTTTAAATTAGTTCCACCAAAAAAGCCGTAGTGGGTTAGCTGCGGCTTTTTTGTTTTATAAAGCCTGTTATAAAACTTGCCGCTAAAATTCCTACGCTTGTCCATAAGCAGATAATGCTGAACCAGTCGCCGTGCTCAGTGTAGAAAGTTTTCTCTTTTATAATACCTATCTTTCCTGCGAATGAAGCCCGAACGTTTATATCTGTTTCGTCGTATTTATTTCCGTAAGGGTCAATGAAATCCGATATGCCCGTATTAGCGCTTCTTGCAATCCATCTTCTGTTTTCAACTGCGCGAAGTATTGCAAACTGATTGTGCTGATAAGTTCCGAATAGTTTTCCCCACCATGCATCGTTAGTGATGATAGTACAAAAGTCTGCACCTTTTTTTACAAATACTGCAAAGTATCCCGGGTAAACTGATTCGTAGCAAATAGCAGTATTAAACTGCACACCGTTCTCCAATGTAAAGTTAATTGTGTCTTTGCCAATCTGCCACTGGCTTATGCCTACTCCCCACGTTACAAAATCTTTTAAGAAGGAAAGAGTTTCCTGATAAGGAATCCTCTCACCGCCGATTACTAATTTATTTTTTTTGTAAATCTGAAATTCTTCCTGGTTTTTATTTTTTTCAAATAATGCTGCTGCATTGAATGTATCATAATACTTCCCGCTGCCACTCTGCTTTGCATCAACAGGAGCACTTAGGGAGTCTTTATAAACATGGTAATAAGGAAAGCCAACTAACACAGGCACATTGGTTGAATCGACAAAGTTTTTAAATTTCATATACTTTTCGTAGTAGCTGCTTTGAAGTATAGGAAAAGTAATTGCAGTCTCAGGCAAAACAATTAACTGCAGCTGCGGATTCTTTTCTTTCAGTTCTTTTATCATATCAACATATTCATTCACTACCTGCATCTGCTTTCCTCCCCACTTTTCCCAGGGGTCAGAGTTCGGCTGTACTACTCCGACATTTATCTCTCCATTGGTAAAAGCATTGGAATACTTTGCAGGGCTGTTCATAACAAATGTATAAGCATCAGGGGCAAGATAAACAATAATGATAGAGATAATTAACAGATTAGTTTGCGTTGTAAAATTTCTCCAGCTGGCTTTTCGCTGCTCTTCAACAAAATAAAACAGCATTATACCTATGATACAAATCCAGAATGTAAGGCCGTATACTCCCGTGTACTCTATGAACTGTATCTTTGAAAGATTATATGTCTGAGTATTTCCGAATACAAGCCATGGAAAACTGAACTGTGTAAGCGTATGCAGATACTCGAACGCTACCCATATAAACGGAAAAGAAATAAGATATAAATATTTGTAACGGAAATTTTTTAATGAGCGGTAAACTTTATAAAATGCTGCAGCGGGCAGCCAGAAAAAAATGGGATGGGCAAATAGCGTAAGAAGTCCGGCAATGATTAAAAACCTGTCGGCATTTTGACGCATTCCGCTAAGCCATAACCACGAGACAGCAACAAGATTGAACCAGAAAAAAACAGCATAGGTTTTTCTGAGGACTTCATTATATGTTTTACACTGAATTATCTCTTTAATAAGAAGAACTATGCCGATGTATATCAGCGGATAAAAGTTAACGGGCGGGAAGGCTAGACCGAAGCATACGCCGCAAATCACTCTGAACCAGAAATCTGAAGTTTTAAATCTGTTTGTAAATTTGTTAAGGAAATTTTTCAAGAAATTCTTTTTCATTCCCGCAAAAACATTAGCTGTTACGGAAGCGGGAATCCATAAACTTTTTTAAATTAAATTATAAATTGATAAGAAGGGATTGAAAAATTTGTGGGGGAGAAAGATGGTTTATTTCAAAGGCTTTCCGATTTCATATATATCCGAAACTTTAGTATATATTAAACCTATATATGTTTCTTTTTCATTAAAGGAAAGTAGTGTGTTTGTATTGTTTATAATAAAGGAAAAATCGTAGTTTCCTTCCTTATCTGTATGAAAAGTATGAGTGAACTTCATTGTAAATCCACTTGAATCTTTAGAGATTATTTCACCTACATTAATATCTATTAAAAGATCTTCACATGGAATTACCTCGTAATATATTTTACCTGTTAAGTGTATTGTATAAGTAATTGTATCAAGTTCAATAATATTAAAACTATTCTCTATGTGAGGTGCATGACCTCGAAAATTATAAAATCTCCCTTTATTTAAGTAAGGATTACCTTTTGGTAATTGTAAAGTTTTAAAGTCCACTTCATTAATTTCTTTAACTTGAGAAAAACCCTGAATAGAAATCAAAGTTAGTAATATTGCAAGCAATCTTGTCATTGCCTAAGTTAATATTTTTTAACTTTAATATAAAATCCATTCTGCTTATTTCTATATATAACCAAAAATTACTATGCAAAACTTTTCCATATCAGGCAATATTGTCGATGTTGTTAACAATAAAATTTTTCCCGGAACGATAAAGGTATCGGGCGAAAAAATAGAATCAATTACTGAAACTCCCAACGAGAAATATTCCAACTATATCATTCCCGGATTTGTAGACGCTCACGTTCACGTGGAAAGCTCGATGCTTATACCTTCCGAGTTTGCCCGTCTTGCAGTTGTGCAGGGAACAGTTGCAACTGTCTCCGACCCGCATGAAATCGGCAACGTACTCGGCATTGACGGAGTACGGTACATGATTGCAAACGGAAAGCTCGTTCCTTTCAAGTTCTACTTCGGCGCTTCTCCATGCGTGCCTGCTACTACCTTTGAAACTGCCGGAGCGCATATAACTCCCGATGACATTCGTAAATTATTTGCAGAAGATAATTTAGTTTACATGAGCGAGATGATGAACTTCCCCGGAGTTCTTTACGGCGATAAGGAAGTGATGGAAAAAATTGCGATTGCAAAAGAGTTCGGTAAGCCGATAGACGGCCACGCTCCCGGGCTGCGCGGTGAAGATGCAAAAAAATATATCGATGCAGGAATATCAACTGACCATGAGTGTTTTACAATTGAAGAAGCTTTAGATAAGTTAAAGTACGGAATGAAGATATTAATACGTGAAGGCTCTGCTGCAAAAAATTATGATGCATTGCATACACTTATTGATTCGCATACAGATAAAACTATGTTCTGCAGTGATGATAAGCATCCGAACGATTTAGTTGTCGGGCATTTAAACCAGATAGCAGCGCGCTCAGTTGCAAAAGGGTATGACGTAATGAAAGTGCTTCAGTGCGCATGTGTAAATCCTGTGAAACATTATAATTTACAAGTGGGGTTGTTACAGGTGGGCGATTACGCTGACTTTGCAGTTGTAGAAGATTTAAAATCATTTAAAGTTTTACAGACATATATAGACGGAAAGCCTGTTGCCGATAAAGGCAAAACATTGATTGAAAGGGTGCCTTCAACAATTGTAAATAATTTTAATACTGAGTATAAAAATCCCAATGATTTTTTAGTAAAGGCAGAGAAAGAAAATATAAGAGTTATAGAAGCAAACGAAGGACAGTTAATTACAAATGAACTTCACTATCCAGCAAAATCAGAGGAAGGTTATCTGGTATCTGATGTAGAGAACGATGTGCTGAAGCTTGCAGTGGTAGAGCGGTATGGCAACACTCCGCCGGCAGTTGCTTTCATAAAAAATTTCGGACTGAAGAAAGGCGCGATTGCATCGTGCGTTGCGCATGACTCGCATAATATAATTGCAGTCGGTGTTACCGATGAAGATATCTGCAATGCAGTTAACGGAATAATAAAACATAAAGGCGGCGTATCGGTATCGCAGCAGGGAAGTACTGAAGTTCTCGGCCTGCCTGTTGCGGGAATAATGTCAAACGAAGACGGCTATACAGTTGCCGATAAATATACTGAAATTGATAAGCTCGCTAAGGAGCTTGGCACGCAGATGTATGCGCCGTACATGACTCTTTCATTCATGGCATTGTTGGTTATTCCGGCATTGAAGCTCAGTGATAAAGGATTATTTGATGGAAGCAAGTTTGAGTTTACTCCGCTGCAGTTTTGATTGTGTTCAGACCTGACAGGATTTAAAACCTGTCAGGTCAATTCTGTGTATTTTGTAGAGCCGCATTATATGCGGCTTTTTTTTATAACAAAGCACAGATATTGCGTCTTTGCATTCCGCGTACTTCATGTCAAGTTTTTTTATTAAAAAAATTCTCCCTATACCTACTAATAGGGAAGATATCTTTGATTTGAAATTTGTGTTTAAGTATATTAGACAGGAAATAAACCTTCCGTATATTTTTAATTGCCACGACTTTTAAGTCGTGGATTATAGCAAGTGTTTTCCAGATATTGGCTTTAGCCAAAGAACTAATTGCCCTAAAGGGCACTTTTGCAGTAATTGGCTCCACGGCTTAAAAGCCGTGGCAATTTGATTATTGTAAAAACAAAAATGATGAAAACAAAATTCGTCATCGCTGAAAAACAAAGTTTGCCGGTATTGTAAAAACAACAACGATGAAAACAAAACCCGTCAAAAATTCATCATAATCAGAAAAATTTTTGTGAGGGATTTTAATTGACGAGAACAAAATGTTACTTTTTTGTGACAATGGAAATAGTGCCTATAAAAGACAAATTCTCCCCTTGAGGGGAGTACCGACGAAGTCGGGGAGGGGTGTTTGACGAACTCCTGCTAAAGCCGGACCCACGAAGAGAGGAATTTGATCTTATGTGTAAAGTTTGCCGGTATTGTAAAAACAACAACGATGAAAACAAAACCCGTCAAAAATTCATCATAATCAGAAAAATTTTGTGAACGATTTTAAATGACGAGAACATAATGTTACTTTTTTGTGACAATGGAATTGAGTAACTCAGCATTCATAATTTTGAATTCATCATTGAAATACATAAGCCCTTATGATAACTTTTACAATAAAATACCGTATTAATTCTTACACATAAACATCATTATTAATGAAGAAAATCTTAATTATCGGCGGTACAGGTTTCGTCGGAAGAATGGTTACTGAAACCCTCTCAGTAAATCCTGACTATGACGTAACACTTTTCAACAGAGGTAAAAGAAATCCCGGCATTTTCCCGAATGTAAAACACGTAGAAGGCGACAGGCTTACCGACGACATACAAAAGCTGAAAGGAATGAAGTTTGACTGCGTAATTGATTTTGCAGGAATGTATCCCACAAATATCGATAACACGCTTGAAGCTCTAAAAGGAAATATCGGCAGATATATTTTTATATCTACATGCTCGGTTTACAATTTTGAAGAAGCGGCAAATAATCCCGGACCAATAGGTGAAGATGATTTCCCTGTGTACGGATGCACTGACGAACAGAGAGATAACAAGGACATGCAGTTCTACGGACATAACAAAGCTGAATGTGAAAGAGTTATACTAAGCAAGGACTGGCTTGATGCAATTATATTCAGACCTGCATTAATATGCGGCAAGTATGACCCGACGGACAGGTTTTATTGCTGGCTGTACAGAGCGAAAACGCAGGATAAAATCTTAATGCCTGAATCTGCAAGTTCGCTAACACAAAATACTTTTGCTCCTGACTTTGCTCATCTTATAATAAAAGCTGTTAATGCAGATAGCCACAGAAAAATATATAATGCGGTAACTCATGACCCTGTCAGCATTTTTGATGTAGTGAATACATGTACAAAACTAGTGGATACAAATCCTGAAATAGTAGTAAAGCCGGATTCATTTTTTGAAGAGAACGAAGTTCATCACTGGATGGATTTAGCAATGTGGCTTGGACCGATGGACTTTGTATTCGATATGAAAAAAGCTCATGAAGATTTTAAGCCTGAGTTTCATTCGTTCGAGCAGTCAGTAAAAGACACGATTCCCTTCTATGAAGAAAGAGGATGGCCGGTGCCGAAGTACGGACTAAGCATTGAAAGAGAAAAAGAGCTTCTGGCAAAAGATTAATTCTTACCGGGCGGAAGGCATCGCGGAGGAAAGATGTACTTTGTATTTTCATCTTTCATCCATTCGATTATTTTAATTATTCCGAAGTAATTGAATATGAACCCAAGCACTCCGCCAATTATATAATCTGTAACTGATGCAAGATGGTTATGGATGATGAAATAAAAAAAGTATCCTGCTCCGGGTAAAAATAATATTATAGAAGTTATTAAGCCCGGATTATAAAATTTCTTCGCCTTTATATTAAATATAATTGTATGAGCAAAGAAATTTCCAACCGAAATTAACGTAACACCTATAGCGAACCAAATGTACTTTTCTCCTATGAGAACAGCCAGAAAATAAACAAGCCAACCAAGGGCAACGTTTACAATCAAGGCAGAGTTTGTATTGAGCGGATATTTATCCGGAGAATTACTTTTGAACAGTACAGTATTAAGCATACCGGGGAAATAACCGGGGTATCTGTATTCTTCGAACTGATGAAAGAATAAGGAAGCAAAGTTCAACCAGAGTATAAACTTCAGCGAAGAAAATGAATCTTCATTAAAGATAATATAAAATGCAGCAGAGCAGCCGAATAAAAATCCGATATCAAACCAGTGCTTTCTTAAGAAATTCATTTTGTAAACTTAGAACTTTATTCTTCCAGAATCAATATTTGTTTTTATCATTACTGAGTTTGTCTCTGAATTTTTACCTTTGATTTGAAAAACAAAATATATAACGTTGATAATTCACCCCTACTTACACTGTTGATTCACTGAAGTTTCTATTTTATTAACTCTAAACCGAGGTAAAAATGAAACATCTTTTCAAACTGTTTGTATTGGTACTTTTCTTATCTGTATCCCAGCTTATTTTTTCTCAAACTCCGCAGTATTACAATTATAATACTACGGGTAATGGTAACTCTTTTCCGTTTAATATTCCCGGCGGTAAAGAGGTTCAGGTATTATTTCTCCCCGGAGATTTTGCTCAGCCCGCTCCGGCACCTGCAGGAAATATTACAGCAGTGTCGTTCAGATTGGCAGCAAATTTAGGTCCGTTCACATATACAAATGCTTATATTAAAATGGGACAGGCCTCAGGCCTTACTACATTTGCCACAGGGGTTTGGTATTCAGGACCTATGACTACTGTTTATACCAGAGCTTCAGTCTCACTGGGAGGCGTAGCGAATGAATGGATGACGATTACACTGGATACACCATTTCCATATGATCCGACTCAAAGTTTAATTGTTGAAGTAAATCAATGCGGCGCGCCGGGTGCTACCGGATTCAGCACCGGTACAACTACTAATACCGGCAACAGAAGAAACACTTCTTTAACATCGGGAGCTTGCCCGTTTGTATGGGGGCAGCAGAGCGGTACAGTGCCTCATATGGGTATCAATGTTTCTTCAGGTCCCACAATCTGCAATAAGTTCGCAAGCACATGGTGTCCTATTGGTACATATCCGACTCTTCCTGCTGCCACATATTTTCATGCAGCAGCGTGGATTGGTGATACAATGTATGTACAGGCTCCGACTTCAGCAGGCGCAGGAGCTACAACAGTTTACCGTTATGTACATGGCAGCGGCTGGTCAACAGGTGTGCCGTGCTTAGTTGGTGTAGCAGCAGCATCAATGAATGCCGTAGGCGGAAAATTATACCTTATTGGCGGCGGAGCTACTGCAACTACAGGTTCAACAAATGTACAGCGTTATGACCCTGCAACAGGTGTCTGGACTGCAATGGCTCCATTACCGGCTGCATTATCAGCTCACGGCTCAGTAAGCTGGGGTGATAGTGTAATTTATGTGGTAGGCGGCCCTTATACGGGGGCAGGTACTAACCTTGCTGTTCACTATTACAGAATAGGCTCAGATACATGGGGTACTATAGCAAACTCATTACCATCAGGACAAGGAAGAAGAACTTTCGCATTAAGCATGGCAGATGGAAAAATTGTAATGACTTGCGGATTTAATACAGTATATTTGAAAACAACTTTTGTGGGAACACCAGGAGCAAATGCTTCACTTCTTACCTGGGCTCCCGGTGCAGATGCGCCTATTGCTCTTAGCCGTCCGGCAGGTGTAGGTTATGACACTTATTCATTCTTGGTCGGAGGAGACACAAATACAACATCTGTTAAAAATGATAAAGTATACAGGTATAATGTGAATGGCAATGTATGGAAAACAGCAATTCTTTCAAATCCGGGTGCTGTATCGAACATAATGAATGCTGTTACAATTAAATGTATAAATGATACTGTAAGAATATTTCAACCGGGTGGATTCACAACTGTTGCAGTTAATCCTATGGTTATCACCGGCTGCGGAACTATAACCGGAACAGGAAATCCGATAAGCAATGTACCGGATATATATTCGTTATCACAAAATTATCCGAATCCATTCAATCCTTCAACAAGAATTGAATTTGCTTTACCTAAGGGTGAATTTGTAGATTTGAGATTATATGATATACTTGGAAAAGAAGTCGCCGTCTTAGCTAATGGTACATTTGAGTCAGGCAGGCATACACTGGATTTAAATTTATCTTATTTATCCAGCGGAACATATTTCTACAGGATAACAGCAGGTAAATTTACAGATACTAAAAAATTATTATTGATGAAGTAATTTCTTTTTTTGTGTATTGGTTTAAAAAGAGGGAGTTATGCTCCCTCTTTTTTATTTTAAAATTCTGAAAAAGGTAAATAAAATCTCATGTGTTTTCCCCTTGAAAAAATTATAAGAATATCGAAAATTACATAACTATTATAAATGAATTTCTATTGTTAAAATTTTATAATAATTCACAATATTCTCAAAAAAATAAACTTAAAACTATGAGAAAAAAAACAACAATGTTCTTATTTGCACTTTGTTTTGTCTTACCATTTTTGACTGCAAGCGCAGATACAAAAAAAGGTACGGGCAACGGTTCTAACGTTGATAGCTCTGCCACTCCTGATGCTTACGGTTACAGATGGAAAGATAATACAGATGCAGGTGGACCATCATATCTCTTTAGAGATACAACCTCAGGCCCGGCTTCGAACTGGCAAAGAGTTACAGGTCTTAGCGATGATAATAACGTAGGACCTTTTCAATTAGGTTTCAATTTCAGATATTATTATTATAATGTCTCGCGTGTAAGAATCGGCTCCAATGGTTATTTGTTATTGGAATCAGGTTCAGATGTAAACACAAGCCCGTTAAATTCAGGCTTCCCGACAATTCCACTTCCAACCGTTCCTAACAATTACATTGCAGGTTACGGAGCAGATTTAATTTTCGGTACAGCTGCTCAGCCTGGAAAATGTTATATATACAGAAATAATGTTGATAGCGTTATCATCAGTTATTATGATGTTCCGCTATGGCAGCAGGCAGCACCGGGATACAACGGCAGCCATACATTTCAGATAATTCTTACAAAATCCGATTCTTCTGTTACCGTAATGTATAAAAATATTGCCGGAACTTTACAGCCGCCTTCCACAGGTAATGCGCTTGTAATGGGTATCGAAAATATCACAGGTAATGTTGGGTTACAAAGATATTCAGGTGTGGGACCAACCCCTATCACCAATAACATGGCATTAAAATATTACTATCCAAGATCAACAACTTTTTCTGTAAAAGATGCTGCAGTTTCATGGGTAGATAATACAACTACCGGCGGTATATTTAAACTGACAAATGATACATTAACAATCAGGTCAAGAATTGCCAATACAGGTAATGTTACTACAGGCGGAACTTTCATTACGAGTCTGGCAGTAAAGAATGCTACCAATGTTACAGTTATGACAGACTCTGTAGTTGTTCCTTCACTTAATGCAGAGACAGATACACTTGTAAGCTTTACAAAGAAATTTATACCGACAACTGCAGGTAAATATACAGTAACAGTTACAACACTTCTTACAGGAGATGCAGTGCCAAGTAATAACGTAAAAAATCTTGAACTGAACGTAGTATCACGTACTTCACCGTGGCTTACACTTGCCTATGATAACGGAACAAATACCGGCGGTATCTCATGGGCAGGCGGTACAGGGGCAGTTGCAATGTATTTTGTACCACCTGTATATCCTGCAAGAATTGATACATTAAGATTCTTTATCGCAGCTAATACAAATAATGTTTCATTCTTTGCAAAAATTATTGACGATGACGGAATAGGCGGTTTACCGGGTACAGATCTATATACTTCATCAGCTGTTACTCCTACAAGCACAACTGCCTTTACAAATGTAGTTGTTCCGGGCGGAATTACAGTTAACAGCGGCGGATTTTATGTATCATGGGTAATGAACGGTGAAAGCATTCAGATTGGTGAAGATATTACTGCTCCAATTTCAAACAGAAGTTACGAAGGTTTAGGCGGCTCTTATGCTCCTTACAGAAACGGTTCAACAAATGATCCGATGATAAGAGCAGTTGTTAAGAACCCGTCAGTCGGTGTTGTTAATAACAATACAGGCATTCCTGAAAGATTCTCATTGTCACAGAATTATCCAAATCCATTCAATCCTGCTACAATGATTAATTTCAGCATTCCTGTAAATTCATTCGTAAGACTTTCTGTTTATGATATTCTCGGAAGAGAAATTCAGCAGCTTGTAAATAACGATTTAACACCGGGCAGCTACAGTGTTGATTTCAATGCTACAGCTTTAACAAGCGGTGTTTATTTCTACACACTTACAACAAACGGATTTACTGATACAAAGAGAATGCTATTAGTAAAATAATTTATAAAGACATAATCTATATAAACAAAAAAGGGAGCGAAGAGCTCCCTTTTTGTTTTGTAAAAAACTCTGTAAAGATTATTTAAAATCTACACTGAATAAAATTTCTTCCATTGTTTTTTCGTTAGCATCATAATTTGCTGTAGGTGTGTAAGCGTAAACAACGTAATTTCCATTGGTGCTTGCATCTATAGCAGACATAATTAGCATAGACATTTCGGTACCGTTAATTTTTCCGACTGCGCCTACATAATAAGCTTCGATATCGCCGATTTGTACATAGTGAGCTT
This sequence comes from Ignavibacteria bacterium, assembly GCA_041859205.1. Taxonomy (GTDB): domain Bacteria; phylum Bacteroidota; class Ignavibacteria; order Tepidaquicellales; family Tepidaquicellaceae; genus JAFDZO01. The sequence continues at coordinate 48,318 of JBHEKU010000061.1, forward strand.
CACCTTCGGGTTCAAAATCAAAATCTGCCAATGCCATTTCTAATAAATCATCTGCTGAGATCTTATCGTTTCCGAATACAACAGCTGTTGAACCCATGGACTTATCAGGACTCATTGTTCCTAATTTGGTTGAAGAGTTTTCTGTTATTGTCCAGTCAGATGGAAGGTTAAATGTCATTTTTCCGTCTTTTGATTCCAGTTTTGTCCATCCGGAAGGAACTTCAGCTTTTATTTCTTTTTTCGGTTCTGAAGATTTTTTTACTTCTTTTTTCTTTTTGGAGTCAGTTGTAGATTCCGTTGTTTTTTTATCTTTCGTTTCTGTTGTTGATGTTTTTTCTTCTTTTTTTCCGCAGCCTGAGATTAAAAACAGGAATAGTACAAGGAGTGCCAGAGATTTCATTTGAGTTGGGTTTAATTTGTGATTAGAATTCAAAATACTACTTTATGCTTTCTTTTGAAACTCATAAAAAGAATTTGCAAGAATATTTGTTTTGTTTTTTGTTCTACAATAATTCTGTATTTTAGTTCCATTAAAATTTATTTTCAATATTAACTCAAAAAAAATCAGAGTTATTGAAACTTCTTTTCGTGTTTTGAGTTAGATAAAAAAACAAAAAACTTCATGAAAAAAACATTACTCATTCTTATTACTGTTGTTTTCTTTTCAAATTTTTATTCAACAGGTTATTCCCAGAGTTTGGCAATCGGCTACAGAGTAGCTTCGGGTTCATTTAAACCTTTAGATTTTGTAATTGACAGATATAATCAGACACGTACAGCCATTCTTACCAAAAATATGGATAAGATAAGTTCTGTCTCGGGCTTAGTGTATAGCGTAGGATACAATTTTGGCGAATACGGTCTGGAAGTTGAAATTCCTAATTTGAAATCGCCCACCGTTACCGCTGAGACATCAACTCAGATAAGAGAGCTTTATATGGAAATATCGGGCTTTGAGTTCAATGCATCCGTGGGTAAAGAAATTTTTAATGATGGCGCATTTTTCGGTTTTCTTGGGGGCACAATGAGCGTAGATAACGTAAAGCCTACAATATTTACCCGTATATACAATAAAAATACTTCTGCCGGAGAATTTGGGAAAGTCGAAGCAAAGAGCGCGATTAATATGGGCATCGGACCTTATGTAGGCGTACATTTATTGTTTCCTTCTGTTATAATATTTGGAGAAGTGAGACCATTTTATAAATTTTCTTTAGTAGGCTCAGATTTTTATGAAGTAAACAGAGGGCTTAATCCTGCCACATGGTCTGCCGATAATACAGATGATCTTGAAGGCAGCATGAACACTTTGGGAGTAACTGCAAAAATAGGTATCACAGTGGCAATTTTTTAATACGTTTTTATAAATACGATGTTAAAAGCCGTTCATTTAATTCTGGACGGCTTTTTTTATTTCTGAACAAAATGACATTCTATTCCGTAGAAATTGAAATAAGATTTTAATAATTTTTCTTTTGGCTGTCCCCTTTTGTAAATTTCATTCGTTGTTAAAGTATAAATCAATAATTGATTTAAAAACTTAACTTTTAACAAAATGACAAACAAAGACAACTCTCTCAACTGGTTTGAAATCCCTGCCTCAGATATCAAACGCGCAACAAAATTCTATGAAACAATATTTTCTGTGGAAATGCCTCAGATGGAAATGGGCGGCTCAATGGCTTTCTTCCCTGCTGATATGCAGAACGGCAAAGTCGGCGGAGCTGTTGTGCAAAGCGACATGCATAAACCATCTGCTGACGGTGCAGTAATTTATCTCAATGCAAATCCTGATTTAGATATTGCTTTGAGCAAAGTTGAAAAAGCAGGCGGTAAAATTGTAATGCCTAAAACAAAAATCACGGATGAAATCGGCTATATGGCTTTCTTCATTGATAGTGAAGGAAATAAAGTCGGAATGCATTCAAACAAATAAAACAATTCAATCATGAAAGATTTTTTATTGTTGTTCAGAGGAACTGATACAAAACCCGATTACTCACCTGAACAGGTTCAGGCACAAATGCAGAAATGGATGGACTGGGTAAACGGCATTGCTCAAAATGGCAAGTTTAACGGCGGCAATCCTCTCTTTGATACCGGTGTAACTATTACCGGTACAAAAAAAGTTGTTACTGACGGACCTTTTATGGAAGGCAAAGAAATGCTTGGCGGATATATTTCAGTAAGTGCTGAAAACTATGATGAAGCCGTTGCGATAGCCCAAAATTGTCCCATATTAGATGGAGAAACGGGAAGCGTTGAAGTAAGAGAAGTAAGACCTGTTTAATAGTGTGAACCGATCCAGCGAGAAAATTAATATACTTACAGACCATCTTTTTCGCCATGAGGCGGGGAAGATGGTTGCTGTTTTAACGCGTATTTTCGGTTTACCAAACATTGAGCTTGCCGAAGATATTGTTCAGGATGCTTTTGCTCAGGCATTAAAAGAATGGACTTTTAAAACTCCTGAAAATCCTGCTGCATGGTTAATGATGACAGCAAAGAATAAGGCAGTAGATATTCTTCGGCGTGAACGTCATAAAAAAAATTACGAAGAAGAATCCTCATACAACTCACAAAATGAATACTCTTCAATACCAATCATTGAAAATCTCTTTATGCACAACGAAATAAAGGATAGCCAGTTAAGAATGATATTTGCCTGCTGCCATCCTTCATTAGCATATGCAGACCAGATTGCTTTCACTTTAAAAATCTGTTCAGGTTTTAGTATAGATGAAATAGCCGCAGCTTTGCTTTCAAATCATGAAACAATCAAAAAAAGAATACAAAGAGCAAAGAAATTTATTTCAGATAAGAACTTAAAGTTTGATATTCCGGCAGGCAATGAACTAAAGAAAAGATTAGATGTCGTCTTGCACTCTGTTTATCTTTTGTTTAATGAAGGATATAACTCCGGAAACAAAAGTGAACTGATACGCAAGGATTTATGTGAAGAGGCAATTCGATTAGGATTAATGCTTACAGAAGATGAATATATAAATCAGCCGAAGTGCTTTGCGCTTGTTGCATTAATGGCATTGCTTGCATCAAGGTTTGAATCACGTTTAAATACTGATGGTGAAATAATTCTGCTTGAAGAACAGGAAAGAAGTAAATGGAACACAGAGTTAATAAATTTGGGGATGTACTATCTGAATAAATCTTCCGAAGGAAATGAAATAAGTGATTATCATGTTGAGGCAGCTATAGTGGCAGAGCATTCAATTGCAAAAAATTTCGAGGAAACGAACTGGACAAGGATACTTCAGCTATATGACATTTTAGTTAAGATCAATTCTTCGCCGGTAGTATTGTTAAACAGAGCAATTGTTATTGGTAAATTATCGGGAGCTAAGAAAGCTATTGAAGAAATAAATTCTATTCCCGATGTAACCAAATTTAAAAAGACAAATTATTTATTTTCTGCAGTGCTTGGCGAATTACATTCACAGGCGAAAAATAACGCGGAAGCAATAAAATTCTTTGAACAGTCTCTTTCCCTTACAAACTCCGAGGCAGAGAAAAAATTATTACGTAAAAAAATAAATTCTGTCACCTAATATTATAAAATCATCTGTTCATTGTCTCCGTTTATTATTAATGCCTGCCCGTCCATTAGAGTTTTATAATTCATATTTTCACTTTTAAAATACTCTACAACTTTATCCATTGATTCAGATTTACCATGCTGGGATTTAAAGTGAGGTACGATATTATACTGCAGAACATTTAGTCCGTCATAGATACACTCTTCTTTATAAGTAGAAAAAACTTTTGTATCGTCATCTGCGATTTCAAGTCCGCGCAATGTAGGTGCAAGTACTACAACTCCTGCACTGTATCCTGCATAAACAATTTTATCTTCGTTCAGCATGTTTTTTATTATTATATCAAACCCGCTATCATACATTGCTCTTCTCAATAGAAATGAATCTCCGCCCGGTATCCATACAGAATCGTAATTCATCAACTGTTGTTCCAAACCTTCCTTATCGCCGTAGTATTTTCTTAGATCAATTTCTTCTGATGACAATCCTATTTTACTCAAATCTCTGAGTTCCTCTTTTAAAGAATGATGTCTTTCTTTTTCAGGAAAGTAATCGTGAGCATTTAATATTACTGCTGCGCGTTTATTTCCTGTAACTAATTCTGAAAATTTTTCGGGGTCATTGCCCATACGAAATGAAGATAAATACAATCGCATTTTATATTGGAATATTATTCAACTGTTGTGTAAAAGATATATGAATGTTCTCAAAAAATGAAAAGCAGAGATTTAAACTACAGTTTATCTTAATTGTGCTAAAGAAAACAAAAAAAGGCGGAGTAAATCCGCCTTTCGTATTTTATACTTTATAGATAAATTTTTACTGTCCTTCGTTTATTAACTCGCTCGGTTCTGCTTCTCTCCAGCTTAGGTAGTATTCTTCTGCGCTCCAGTCTTTGGCAAAGTTTGTAAGTTTTAACGGTCTGAATGTATCCATCATAACTGCAGTTTCCAAAGTTTCAGTTTTACCCAGCGCAGCGTCAACTGTTCCCGGATGAGGTCCGTGCGGGATTCCATTCGGATGTAAACTGATAGAAGCATACTCAACACCTTTTCTGCTTGAAAAATTTCCGTCAACATAATAAAGCATTTCATCTGAATCTATATTGCTATGATTGTAAGGAATCGGCACTGCAAGCGGATGATAATCAAGAAGTCTTGGGCAGAACGAACAGATTACAAATCCCGGCGCATGGAAAGTCTGATGAATCGGCGGCGGCATATGAATTTTACCTGTGATAGGCATAAAATCTTCAATGTTGAAAATCCATGGGAAGTAATATCCGTCATAGCCTACAACATCGAACGGATGGAAATCATAATGAATCGCCGTCATCTGATTTCCTTTTTTAATTTTTATTACAAAATCACCTTTTTCATCAATCGTAACCATTTCCTCGGGGACTCTTATATCTCTCTCACAAAATGGAGAGTGCTCAAGAAGCTGACCGAAATGATTTCTGTATCTGCGTGGAGTTTCAACAGGTCCGTTTGATTCAAATATTAATAATCTTGCCGGCGTTGTATAATTGAATTTATAAATTACTCCTCTTGGGATTACAATATAATCACCTCTTCTGAATTTCATATATCCTAACTGTGTCTCAAGTGTTCCTTCGCCTTCGTGGACAAAATAAATTTCATCGTACAGTGCATTTTTAAAAAATGCATCCGGCTGTGAGGCAGGCAGACACATACTCATTATAACATCGTTGTTATACATTACAGGTTTTCTGCCGTAGATAATGTCACTTTCCGGTGTAAGCGGTTTCGTTTTAAAGTGATACGGTTTCAGAGGAGCGTTTTCCCATTCTTCGATATGAAACACTTCTACTTTATCTTCCACACCGTTTATCTTAGCAGGAGAATTTATGTGATATGCATTAGAGTAAATGCTGTCAAATCCTATTGTAGAAAACAATTCTTCTTTATACAAAGAGCCGTCGGGTTGGCGGAACTGTGTATGTCTTTTTTGCGGGAATTTTCCCAGCTTATGATAGAAAGGCATAATCTTTTGTTATAAAATTAAAAAGAATAATTTATTATTAGTATTACTTATGGTTTGCTTCTAAATATCTTTCTGCATCAATCGCAGCCATACAGCCCGTGCCTGCCGCAGTAACTGCCTGGCGATAAATGCTATCCTGCGCATCGCCGCATACGAAAACTCCCGGAATATTTGTCTCCGAGCTTGTCTTCTTTGTAATAAGATATCCTACTTCATCCATATCTAAAATTCCATTAAATATATCTGTGTTCGGTTTGTGCCCTATGGCAATAAAAACTCCTTCTACAGGGTAATCGGTTACTTCGCCTGTTACAACATTTTTTAATTTTACTCCGGTAACTGTTTTCTTGAAATCTTCTTCAGTACCCACAACTTCATCTATAACTGTATCTGTAATAAATTTTATCTTCGGATTTTCTTTTACTCTATCCAGCATAATTTTTGATGCGCGGAAGTTCTGGCTTCTGTGAATAATCGTTACTTCAGATGCATGTCTTGTTAAATAATTTGCCTCTTCCATTGCTGTATCACCTGCGCCAACAACAATCACTCTTTGGTTTTTAAAAAAGAATCCATCACATGTAGCGCATGCAGAAACTCCGTATCCCATGAATTTTTGCTCAGTCGGCAGTCCTAACAGCTTTGCTGTTGCGCCCGTTGCAACAATTACCGTATCTGAAGTGTATTCTTCGTTATCATCTGTCCACATCTTAAACGGTCTTTGGGAAAAATCTACTTTAGTAATAAATTTATAAATTGACTTCGCGCCGAATCTGTGTACTTGCTTTCTCATTACATCCATCAGTTCCGGTCCCTGTATTCCGTGCTCAAACCCCGGATAGTTTTCAACTTCAGTTGTTATCATCAGCTGCCCGCCCGGCTGATGTCCTTCAAATATTACCGGATTTAAATTTGCTCTTCCTGTATATAATGCTGCAGTAAATCCTGCAGGTCCTGAACCTATTATTATTACTTTGTGGTGGTTAGACATGGGTTAAATTATTTTGAAATTTTATTTTTGAATTCTAAATTATCAGGAGCAAGCTCGTATGCTTTCTTCCAGTACTTCATTGCATTTGTTCTGTCTCCCATAGCATCATAAATATCTCCAAGGTGGTCATTTACAACTGCAGAGTTGCCGTTTACCTTCAACGATTTTAATATATAATCTCTCGCTTCTTCATATTTATTCAGCTTAAACAATATCCAGCCGTATGTATCAAGATACGAAGCATTCTCGGGATTATTCTCCAATGATTTTTTAGACATCCTCTGCGCATCATTTAACCTCTCGCCTCTTACCGATAAATAATAAGCATAGTTATTCAGAGCCAAAGCGTTATCCGGCTCTATGCTTAAAACTTTTTCGTAAGCAGCATTAGATTCTTTATATCGTTTCATTGTTTCATAAAGTCCTGCAAGCGCCACTAAGTTATTTACATCTTCAGGATTCTGCTCTCTTGCTTTTTCGTAATACACCAAAGCTCCTGAAGTATTACCAAGAGTCTGCTCTATATTGCCAAGCAGATTTAAAAAATCAAAATCATCGGGAAACTGAACCAATCCTTTTTCCAAAGCTGTCTTTGCTTCCGGAAGCTTATTCCTCTGAAAATATGAAACACCTACCAGAAGATATACCTGTCTTGCAGTATCGCCGTACTGCATTGCCTGATTAAATTTCTCCTGATAAGAACCTTCGTTCTTATTTATCAGATCAATTGCGCCGAGATAATAATACGGAATCCACTCGCCGGGATATTCACTGTTCAAGCTTGTAAAAATATTTGTTGTAATATCCAGCGCGCCTTTATCCTGACTTATCAGCCTGTAATAAACTTCACCGACCTGAACTTTCTCATAAAAATCCAACGAATCTTTTCCAAGTAACTGACTGAATTTTTTAAAACCTTTATCGTTGTCATTCCTCTGAAAATAAATCTTAACAAGCTCTGCCTGAACATTTTTATCTTTAGGGCTTATTGCAAACACTTCTTCGTATAATCTTTCTGCTTCATCAAGTCTGCCTATCTCCCTATAGTGAGCGGCAAGCAATGATTTTATTTCAGAGTTATATGGATTAAGTTTTAAAATTGCTTCAAGCGTTTCGGTTGCCTTATCCATTTCTTTAAAGCCTGCATATATATCATACATCTTCCTCAGCACTTCATAGTCGTAGCCAATTTTATCAGTAATACTTTCAAACACAGTAATGGCTTTTGAAGGCATTTTCATTTCCTGATAAAGACGGGCGAGTGTATAAAGTCCATAGGTATAACTTGAATCTATAGAAATGATTTTTTCAATAGTCTCAGCAGCTTTAGGAAAATCGCTCAACGCAATATAAACCGATGAAAGACGTTCGAGATATTCAGTATCGCGGGGAGAAACATCCAATGCTTTTTTAGTGTGTTGCAAAGCATCTTCATACTTGCCTAAAAAATAATACAGGTCTCCAAGTGCATAGTATATACCCGGAGCTTTGTCAAACTGAAGTGCCGTCTTGTAATTTTCAATTGCGCCGAGGTAATTATTTTTCAGCTCGAGGGTTTTACCTTCAATAAATAAAGCTTCTGCTTTTCTTCTATTAGAAGTCGTATCTTCGGATACATTCACAGCATAAACATCTGCAACTGCCAGAAGAAATAAAAAAATAAGGGCGAGTTTTTTAGGCATACGAAATAAAAATACTTTTAATGATTGGCATATTCAACGAATAATGAATTGCAGTAATTACAACGGTTTTTCAGGCGGTAAAATTCCTTTAATAATCAGGACTCAGGTTTAAACGCAAAGAACGCAAAGTTTTACACAAAGCTCTCAAAGTAATACAGAATCACAAATTAATGCTTTAAAATTATTAATGCTCTTCGCGAACTTAGCGACTTTCTTTGCGCTCTTTGCGTTTTAAATTTAAAAACCAACAAAGATTTTTCACCCAAAATTTGTAATTACAATTTTATTTTAGAAAGAGTATATTTATTCTTTACTATTCTTTATGCCATTTACATTAGAAACTTTTCTATTCTGGGGACTCGCGATATTAGCTGTTTTTTCGGCAGTTATGATGATTACCCGCAGAAGCCCGATTAACAGCGCGCTGTTTTTAATCTTAAATTTCTTTACTACATCAGGTATTTATCTCCTGTTGAGGGCTCAGTTTATTGCCATTATACAGGTGCTTGTATATATGGGCGCAATTATGGTTTTATTCCTCTTCGTTATTATGCTTTTGAACTTGGGAGATGAAAGAAAGATGACTGAAGTGCTCGGGCTTAAAAAGCTGACTGCTTTGCTTCTATCCTTACTATTAATGTGCTTACTTGGGTTTACAGTATTTGCAGGGTTCTATGGAAAATTTGATAAGATAAGTGATAACGCACTTGCTATAGGTACTGCAGAATCTCTTGGAAAAGAGTTAACAACAACTTATTCACTTCCTTTCGAGCTTGCCTCATTCCTGCTTATTGCAGGTATTATCGGCGCAGTTGTTCTGGCAAAAAAGAAATTCGAATAATTTTTTTACACCACATAATTTTATTTTTAGAACAAACCCCATAAGATACTTTCTTACGGGGTTTTTTGTTTACGGTCTTTTATCCCATGGTGAAACAACACCTATAACTTTCTCTTCTTCACCATTCGTGATTGCTTCAATCACCCCTGAACTTATCTCATCATTTGTAAGCCAGCGGGAAGAATTATCTTCTATCTTAAACCCCAAGATAACTTTTCTGTATAAAAGGTTTTCATTCTCTTTTAGCGCTATTTCTCTTTCAATAGAATTTTTTGAAGGGTTTGCATAAGCGCTGCCAAGAATATCAAAGAAACGAAACGAATTCTCATAGAAATTCAACTTATCTGCTATTATGTTTGGCGCAAGGGGAGCGGTAGAATGAATCCATGACACAACTAATTCTATGTTTCCAAACTTCTCAATGGCTGTATGCAGCTTTTCAGATAAAACTTTATAATAAGAATAATCGAGAATTAACGGATTTATATTTTTCAGATTAGGGTTAATTTTCTTTTCGTCACGGCTAATAGCAGAAACAGTATCATAACTTTCCGAAAGATACTCTGTAACTTTTGTTAGCATTCCTGTTCCGCCGATTATTAAAGCATGTGACATAATTTTATTTATTATGTTCTCCCCCTTACCAAGGGGGAGTTAGAGGGGGTTTAATGTGTACTTTGCTTTCGTTAAACCACCCCTACCCGGAGGGGAAACCCTAGAAATTCGTTGCGGCCGCAAAACCGCTTGACCACGCCCACTGAAAATTATATCCGCCTAACCAGCCGGTAACGTCTACAACTTCCCCTATGAAAAACAATCCTTCTGCTTTTTTCGCCATCATAGTTTTTGACGAAAGTTCATTCGTATCAACGCCGCCCAGGGTAACTTCAGCTTTTTCATAGCCTTCGTCTCCCACAGTTTTCAGTGTAAAATTTTTCAGTAAATGATTTATACTTTCAATTTCTTTTTCGTTTAGTTGATACAGCGGTTTTGACGGGACATAGTTTTCATTTAATACACTTGTAAATCTTTCTGCGAAGAAGTTTTTAAGATATGTTTTCAATTCAATTTTCTCTTTCGAGTTTTTTATTTCATCCAGATTTCTACCAGGTATCAAATCAATTTTTAAAGCTTCATTCTCTTTCAGGTAAGAAGAAATCTGTAATATAGCCGGACCGCTTAATCCTTTATGGGTAAACAAAATATTTTCTCTGAAACTTATCTCGTTATTCGATATAATCGTATCAATAGATACTCCGCTTAAGTTCTTAAACTTAAACAAATCATCTTTTGATAATAAAAGAGGCACTAGTGCCGGTTTTGTTTCCGTTACACTCACTCCGAACTGTTTTGCGATTTTATATCCGAAAGATGTAGCTCCCATCTTAGGAATCGAAAGTCCGCCGGAAGCGATTGCAACACTTCCTGCTTCAAACTCTCCAAGATTAGTTTTAACTATAAAATTGTTTTTTTTCTCAACCGACTTAACACTGCAATCAACTTTTATTTGAACATCAGACTTGCTGCATTCTTCCAAAAGCATTTCAACAATCTGCCGCGATGTGCTGTCACAGAATAACTGTCCGAGCTTTTTTTCGTGAAAAGCTATTTTGTATCTTTCAACTAATTCAATAAAATCATGCTGTGTATATCTGGCAAGAGCGGATTTACAAAAGTGCGGATTTTGTGAAATGTAATTATCGGGCGATGCATATAAGTTCGTAAAATTGCATCTTCCGCCGCCTGAGATAAGAATTTTTTTTCCGACCTTTTCTTCATGCTCAATAACCAGAACAGTTTTTTTTCTTTTGCCTGCTTCTGCTGCACAGAAAAGCCCTGCTGCCCCTGCTCCGATAATTATTACATCGTAACTAATCACTTATATTGCTCTTATAATTTTTTAAAGAAATAGGTAATTTCCCGCAATGATATCACGAAACGAAATTCTCACTCACGAAGGAAAGTTAATAAACAAACTAACGGAAAGAATAAACTTTTTAAATAAGAAAAGTAATTCTCTTTCTTACTACCGCCTTATTACAATTATTGCAGGCGTAGTACTTGCTTTCATTGCATTTAACTATACAAACAACCTTACAGGCTGGACTGTTATAATTCTTGATTTAACGGTCTTCGCAATTTTGGCAGCCAGGCAAAGTAAAGTAATCAGCGCTATAGATAGAGCAAAGAAATGGATTGGGATAAAAAATGTACGCATTGCGAAGATGAATCTCGACTGGGCAAAAATGCCTGAAACGAAAAAAGAATACCGCGACTCGCATCATCCGTTTGAAATTGATTTAGATATTACCGGGCAATATTCTCTTCTAAGAATTCTTAACAGCACGTTCTCTAAAGAAGGATATGTAAAGCTGAAATCATGGCTGCTGAATCCTCTGAAAGATTTTAATGAACTTACTTTCAGGCAGAGCATTGTGCGGGAGCTGATTCCGTTCAGAAGCTTTCGCGAAAAATTATTTTTAAGGTTTTCATATCTGAAACAAAACGAGTTTGAAGGAACGCAGCTTGTTCAATGGCTGGAAAAAGATTCAACTATTAAAATTTCTAAGTTTGTAATATTCTTTTATTCGTTTGTTTCATTATTCAATATTGTATTTTTTATTCTGAATTTTTATGATGTTGTCCCTTCATACTGGGTAGCGGGTTATCTTATAGTTTTAATAACTTACGGCTTACAGGAAAAAAACATAAAATTAATTATCGGTCCATCGGAAATTATTTTTGATGAATATTTAAAAGCCTACAAGGTTTTTGAAATAATTTCTAAGACGGATTTTAAGAACAATCCCGAACTGCAAAAATTTCTTGAGCCGTTCCATAATAAAGAAACAAATCCTGTTACATTCTCAAAAAAAATAAACCGCTTAATAAATCTTCTAAGCTTTCGGGAGAATGCAATATTCCGCTTACTTGCTAACTCAATTGTTCCTTACGATGTTTTTCTTTCGAATCAGTTAGCGAAACAAAAAGAGGTTTTAAAAGAAGTTCTTCCTAAATGGCTGGAAAAATTATACGAGTTTGAAGCACTTAATTCTTATGCAGAGTACGGATATACAAATCCTGATTTTACTTTTCCGGAAATATTAAAAGGAAATACTTCCGCTCTTGAAACAAAAAAACTTGGTCATCCAATGCTTCCGTATGATAAAAGAGTATCGAATGATTTTTCTATATTCAACAATGAGATTATTATCATAACAGGTTCAAACATGTCGGGCAAGAGTACTTTTCTGAAAACACTGGGTGTTAACTTCTGTCTGGCATTCTGCGGAGCACCTGTATGCGCACAAAATTTTTCAACTTCCATCTACAGAATTTTTTCCTGCATAAAAATCAGCGACAACCTTAATGAAGGGCTCTCATATTTTTACTCAGAGGTTCAAAGATTAAAAGTTATTTATGATAACATTCAAATATACAATGAGCCGCCGTTGTTCTTCCTTATTGATGAAATATTTAAAGGAACGAATAACCGCGAGCGTTTAATCGGCAGCAGAGAGTATATAAAATCTCTAATCGGTAAGAACGGCTGCGGGGCAATTTCTACCCATGATCTCGAGCTTGTAAACCTTGGCAAGGAATTTGATATTATAAGAAACATGCATTTCAAAGAAGAAATAATCGATAACCGTATGGTCTTTGATTATACGCTCTATACAGGTCCCTGCCCGACCACTAATGCACTAAGAATAATGAAACTCGGCGGACTTAACATTGAAATATAAAATTAGTATTTTAAGGAGATGGAAGTTTTAGCGGGAAACATTTCATACATGGATAAGAACGAAGTTTCAAATCTTATAGATTCCTATAAAGATTTACCAAAATCCAATCCGAGAAAGGCTTTGGTCTCGGCGCAGGATGCTTATACCCTATGCACAAATCTGGACTTTGAAGAAGGAAAAATTAAAGCTCTTATTTTAATGGGGGAAAGTCTTTACGCCCTTGCAGAGTTTGATTTAGCCAAACAAAAATTTTACGAAGCATTAAGACCCGCTCTTGAAATTCAGAATAAAAAATTCGAAGCTGATATCTATCACTGGATTGGGAACATAAATCAAAGCCTGAGCAGCTATCAGACCTCTCTTGAATTTTATTTCAAATCCTTAAATATAAAGAAAGACCTCCCCGATAAACTTTCAGAATCTCTTACTCTGAATAATATAGGAATTGTATACAAACTGATAAACAATTACCCCAAAGCTCTCGAATATTATTTAAGAAGCCTTAGTTTCAAAGAAGAGTTTGGAGACAGGAAGACGGTTGCGAATACTTTAAACAATATCGGACTGATGTACAGCACACTGGGGGAAAACAAAAAATCCAATGAATATCTTTTTAAGAGCCTTAAGTTTATCGACAGGAATAATTCGATTACTGATGAAGCAAACGTATTAAATAATATCGGAATAAACTATAAAGCACTGGGTAACTACGGTAAAGCGCTTGACTATTTCAACGAATCAATGAACCTGATTCAAGTGACTCAAAACAAAGGGGATGAATCCAATGTATTAAATAACATCGGGACTATTTTTTCTTTGCTAAATAAAGAAGATAAGGCGATAGAAAAATTTCTTGAGTGTCTCGATATAGCTAAAAATATCGGCGATAGAAAAGGTCAAGCAAGTGCTTATCTTAATCTGGGTATCTCGCATCTCAATCTGAAAAACTATTCCGTTGCCAAAAACTATTTAAACGATGCAACTGAACTTTCAGGTGAAATAAAAGCTAAAGATATTAAGATGTCAGCCATTTTTCATCAGGCGGAACTTTTTGAAGCTATATCTAATTTTGAAGAAGCTCTTGTTTGTTATAAAAGATATCATGATATCGAAAGAGAGCTTTTTAATACTGATTCGCATCTAAAAAGCAAAGGATTAATAGCGCAGTACGAATCAGAAAAAAACAGAAAGGAATACGAAGCTGCAAGGGAGAAAAACATAGAGCTTGAGCAGATGATCCAAAAACTGGATACTCTGAACGAGGAGAAGGACCATTACATTAGTATCATCTCTCACGATTTACGTGACCCGCTCTCTGCTATCTATGGAATTACGGATTTAATTCTTTCAGAAAAGGATACAACAACAAAAGAAGAGCTGCTTGAATATATTACTTCCATAAATCAATCTTCAACAAAGGTACTAAAGATACTTAAACACCTGTTAAGGATAAACGAGATAGAATCCGGTAAGCTTGAAGTGCATCCGGAAAATATCAACTTTGTTTCCACATTAGATTCAATCATTAGTGATTACAAGCAAAGGGCAGATGCTAAAAACATCAATATTAATTTTAATACTGAAAAAGATTATACTATATTCGGCGATAGAAATTCACTTAACTCTGTTTTCGCAAATCTCATCTCTAATGCTGTTAAATATTCACCCAAAGATAAAAATATTTTTATTAAAACTTCATTTAGAGACGGCTATGTTCTGACTCAGATAAAAGATGAAGGTCCGGGATTGACGATGAAGGATAAAGAAAAAATATTTCAGAAGTTTGCTAAGCTCAGCGCAAGACCGACGGGCGGCGAAGACAGTATCGGCTTAGGATTATCACTTGTAAAAAAGCTGGTCACTATAAACAACGGAAACGTTTGGGTTGAAAGCGAACATGGACATGGTTCATCTTTTTTTGTAAAACTTCCCGGTAAAGAAAACAATTGATATCACTATATCCCATAGGGGAAATTGTAAACGAGAGAAAAATTGTTGAAGACGATAACTGGGGCGAGATTATAAGTATTATCGAGCTGAATGATTCTTTCAATGAAAGCGCACTAAAAGGCATTGAAGAATTTTCCCATCTTGAAATTATATATTACTTTGATAAAGTTGAAGATTCGAAAATAATTACCGGCGCAAGGCATCCGAGAAATCTTGAACACTTGCCTGAAGCCGGCGTCTTTGCGCAGAGAGTGAAGAACAGACCGAATAAACTGGGACTTACAACGGTAAAACTACTAAGAGTAGAAAATAAAACACTGCACGTAAAAGGACTTGATGCAATCAACGGAACACCTGTGCTTGATATAAAGCCGGTCTTCAAACAGTTTTTACCGCAGGTATCGTATCAAGATGAAATAAAACAGCCTGACTGGGTAAATGAAATAATGA
The DNA here is from genome assembly GCA_041859205.1 of Ignavibacteria bacterium. Taxonomy (GTDB): domain Bacteria; phylum Bacteroidota; class Ignavibacteria; order Tepidaquicellales; family Tepidaquicellaceae; genus JAFDZO01. The sequence goes on from JBHEKU010000061.1 coordinate 63,539, forward strand.
AAAATTACTGGAAATAATCTATTCAGCCATGAAAACAGTTTTAACAGACTATACAAATTATAATTACTGGGCAAATAAAAAAATCTGTGATTTATTATTGACCTTGGATGATTCAGTTCTTGAGAAGGAAATGTACTCAAGCTTCAGAACGATTAAAGAAACTGTTTACCATATCTGGGATGCTGAAAATATTTGGCAAAATAGAATTAATGGTGAATCACTTCTTATTTGGCCCAGTACAGAATTTACCGGGAATTTTAAAGAAGCAGTAAAATTATTCAATAGCCAGTCGAAGCAGCTAATCGATTTAGTTGAAAATAATTCAGATACTGGACTTACAAAAGTTATTGCATACAAAAATCAAGCAGGCAAAGAATTCCAAAACAAACTCTATGAAATAATAATGCACTGCATGAATCATTCAACTTTTCACAGAGGTCAGATAGTCACAATGCTGCGCACTGCCGGTGTTACAAATCTTTTTTCAACCGATTTAATAACTTATTACAGAGAGCGTTAAGAAAATTGACAAACTGTACTAATTGCGGCACAGCGCTAACCGGAAAATTCTGTTCAAATTGCGGTCAAAAGAAATTCTCTCCCCATGATTTAACAATCAGCAAATTCATTCTTAATTTTTTTGAGGATTTTTTTAAGTTCGATTCTAATGTATTCAGAAGCCTGCAGGAGTTACTACTGAAACCCGGTTATCTATCGCTTGAATATATAAAGGGAAGAATTGCGAGTCACGTAAAACCGCTGAAATTTTTTATTTTTATATGCGTAGTTGTTTTTTTCATAGGCAAGTTGGTTTCACAGAATGATTATTCATTTGCTTTAGAAGACCTTGATTTTATGAAAAGCAAAATTGAATTGGTTACAGCAAAAAATGGAATTTCAAAAGATATATTCATAGAAAAATTTAACTCGAATTATTTTAGCAAACTTCCTTTTTTTTATCTTATAGCAATTATAGTCTTTACTATTCTTCTCAGTATTTTATTCATTAAACAAAAAAGAGTTGTAGCTGAGCATCTCGTATTCTCGCTGCATTTTTATACTGCCTGTCTGGTTTTTTCATTGATGGATAGTCTGTTAGATAGCTTTTTTGGAGCAGCATATTATATATTTTTCTTTATTGTCCCGTTTTTTTATTTGATAATAGCTATCAGAAATTACTATACTAAAAAAATATTTTTTTTAATTTTTTCATCGCTGTTAATGTATGTGTTTTACTTTTTAATTCAGTATTACTGGATAATCCTGACTGCAAACCTAACTGTTTCGTTTCTATAACAACAAATTACATGAATAGATTTAAAAATTTATTAGTTATTGCAGCTTTACTTCTGGCTGTTTCTTCTTATTGCCAGGATAAAAGCAAAGAGGAAGCGTCCGTAAAGAACCATATTTTTTTTGTTGAGCTTAACAAAATAAATCCGAATATTCTGTTAGATATCCGTTATGCAACAACAAATAATTTTACAGGTAAAGTTGTTTATCCCGAAGCAAAAGCATTTCTGGTAAGCGATGCTGCGTACAGTCTTGACTCTGTTCAGAAAGAGCTGGAGACTATAGGGCTCGGATTAAAAATTTACGATGCCTACAGACCGCTCTCCGTGCAAAAAATATTCTGGGAGATAATGCCCGATGAACGTTATGTTGCTGACCCTAAAAAAGGTTCGAGACATAACAGAGGTATGGCTGTTGATTTAACACTCGTTGATAAAGAAGGTAAAGAACTTTCAATGCCCACTGAGTACGATGACTTCACTGAAAAAGCTCACAGAGATTATATGAATATTTCAGAAGAGCAAATTAAAAACAGAAAAATTCTGGAAGATGTGATGACTAAATATGGATTTATCGGCTTACCGACTGAATGGTGGCATTTTGATTACCGTGGATGGGAAAATTACACTGTAATGGATGTGGATTTTAAAGATATAAAATAGCTAAAATTTATAAAAAAAATTATCTTTATTGATAAGAAGTTTATTCATACATTATTTATATGAAAAAACGTACTCCACAAGATATACCCAACAAATTAATACAGAAAGCTGCAAAAAACTCATCTTTACGAGCTAAACGTGAAAATTTCGCATTAGGTTTGCCTATAACAGTTTTGAAAAATGGTAACGTTGTAAATATTTATCCGGATGGAAAAGAAAAAATAATCAAAAAATTAGATCTGAAAACTGTTAAAGTTACTAAAAAAAAATATACTCTTGCCGGAAAATAAGATTTTAAGATTAAGGATGGTAGCCGGTCCTAACGGTTCGGGTAAATCTTCGTTCATTAATGATTTAAAAAATGAAGTGAAACTCGGTTACTATATTAATGCTGATGAAATTGAATCATCACTCCTTAAACATAAATTTATCGATTTCAATAATTACGGACTCAACATTTCTTCAAAAAACTTTACTGATTCGCTAAGTAAAAACTCAGAGTTGATTGAAAAAAGCTCTACGAAAATTCGAAAGACAATAAGAGTCGAAAATAATCTTCTTGTGACGAAAAATGTGGATTCGTATTTATCTGCTTTCATTGCAGATTTCATTAGAGAAAAAATGATTCAGAAAAAAAATTCTTTTACATTTGAAACCGTAATGTCTCATATTTCAAAAGTGAATTTTCTGAAGAAAGCAAAAGATAAAAATTACCGGTGTTATTTGTATTATATTTGTACGGATGACTACTCCATTAATTTAAACAGAATAAATAACAGAGTGGAAAAAGGCGGACATAATGTTGATGAAAATAAAACACGTGAAAGATATTTCAGGTCCCTTGAATATTTGCACAATGCAATTCAAAACTCAGACAGAGCATTTATATTTGATAACTCAAAAGAAAACATTCAAATTGCAGAGGTTACCAATGGGACGGAGTTAGTATTAAAGGTGGATATACCACCTGTATGGTTTACACAATATGTTTTAAAGTACTTCAAGTAGTTTTACTCGCTTAGTTTTTTTATTCTTGCCATTCTTTCCTTTTCGTTTTCGACTAGCCAGTTATCCTGTGAGAGCAGCTTATAAGCTTCTTTGAAATTCTGTTTTGAATTTTCTGTATCATTTTTCAAAAGGTTCAATTCACCAAGCTCCTCATATACATATCCGTCTCCTGCTTCACCGGCTGCTTCCAGTTCTTCACGAAGTTCATTCTGCATTTGCAAAGCTTCATCAATCTTATTCTTAGCTCTTAGCGTTCTTGCAACGCACCACTTTGCTATTCTCAACTGTGGCTTATTATTTCTTTCAGTGTGATACAAGACATTTTTTCTGAAATACTCCATCGCAGTAACGTAGTCGCCTTTATCAAAATAAGTCCAGCCTGTGTTATTCAGCAGTGAACCAAGCCATCCTTTGGCTCTTTCATTGGTGCTTTTCTCTATAAGCTCTATTGCTATTTCATTCCAGTTCAACGCTTCATCGGGAGCTTCGGCAATGCCGAGCATATGCGCTGCATCAATTGTATAAAAATCCAGCTCGTTTTCCATTCCAAGATGATATGCATCAAGAAAATAATGAATGGATTTATCTTTTTCCCCGGAAGAGTTCAGTGTTCTGCCCCTTTCAAGATTATATCTTATCCGCGGCACCATCATTTCAGGCGTTAATTCTTTTTCAACTTCATCAAGAATTTTATGCGCTTCATCATATTTCATCTGAAGACCTTGTGTTCTTGCAAGCTGAGTTTGAAGCTGAAGATAATAATCTATGTTATCTTCTTTTTTTGTGCGGGAAAGAACTTCTCTGAATTTTTTTTCAGTTTCATCAGGTTTATTATAATTCCAGAGCTTATCAAAATCTGTAACTTCCATTCGTTAACTTCTTTTATAAATTATTAAATAAAATTATTTTGAACCGAAATTGGGTCCTGTTACCTGCAAATCATCAGTAGAGTTTCCGTCTTTATCAAATACTTTGAACATCACTCTGCCGCCTGATGTACCGTTGCTTTCTGCTTCAAGTAATATCTTGTTAAGATTTTTTACATCGGGATTTTCAGGGGTGATAATCCATTTTTTATTCCCGTCTTCCCCTGCGATTTTTACTTTTATTCCGAATGATGTATTAATAACTCTCAGGTTTGTAAACTGAGCAGGTGCTGTGATTTCAATTTTCGTAATATGGTTTGCAATAAAATAGCTTACAAGGTCAACCTGATACTGCCATTTGAAATACTTGTTTTTCAAATCGAAAACGTCCGGAGTAATCTTCACCTGAGGTCTGTTAGTATCAGTTGTGTTTACATATCCTCCTATGATGGGAGGCAGAACTTTTACTTGTGTATGCCCCTGTACTAATGTATCGTTTGCAATTACCACTGTAATATCAGCAAGGCAGTTTTCATCTACATAGTTTCCTTTAAAGTAAAATTGTATATCCGCTGCGCTGTTATAGTCAGGCGTTATTTTAAACATTTCACCGCATGTGCTGCGCGCATATGAGTTCGACGGAATAAACGGGTAAGCATCCTTGGTAATATGGGCATTGATAAGAATTGAGTCCAAGCCTCTCACTTCATTTGTCTGCGGTGAAAGCGTTATATTGTATGAAGCGCGGTTAGAGCATCCGTAAAAAATTGTTACAGCAGATATTGCAAAAAGTATTAAATATTTTTTCATATAAAATTAGGGGAATTAAAAAATTAAGAGAGAACTCCCTTTCCCTCTCTTACGATTACAACATCATCTCCGGTGCAGTCAACAATTGTTGAAGGGTTTTTTCCTCCCATGCCGCCGTCAATAACAATATCAACTAAGTTTTCATACATCTCATATATTATCCCGGGGTCATTCGGATAATCTTTGAAATCATTCTCTTCCGTAATTGAAGATGTCATTATCGGTGTACCGAATTCCTTCATTACCGTCCGGCATATTTTATTATCAGGGACTCTTATACCGACAGTTTTTTTCTTGCTCTGGAAAATCTTAGGCACTAAATTATTTGCTCTAAGGATAAATGTAAACGGTCCCGGTAAATTTTTCTTCAGCAGTCTGAATACTGAATTTTCTACTGGCATTACATATTCTGAAAGATTGCTAAGGTCATAACATACGAATGAAAAATCTGCTTTATCTATTTTTATTCCTTTGATGCGGCAGATTCTTTCAATGGCTTTTTTGTTATTTATATCACAGCCAATACCGTAGACAGTATCAGTAGGATAAATTATTACTCCGCCATCGCGCAAACATTCTACAACTTGTTTTATTTTTCTCTCGTCAGGATTATCAGGATGAATTTGTAAAAGCATATTCAGTTTAAATTAAAAATTATCAGACGTTCATTGTTCATCATATCAGAACAGTAATAAATTATATTGCCACGACTTAAAAGCCGCGGCAATTCATGATTCTTATTAACTCTTATTTCACTAACATCATTTTCTTTGTGTCTTTAAACTCGCCTGCCTGTATCGAATAATAATATATTCCACTGGAAAGATTTAATTTTCCTGCATCAAGTGTATATGAATAGCTTCCTGCTGATTGCGTTCCGAAATTCATTGATGAAACTTCTTTACCCAGCATATTGAATACTTTCAGTGTAACAACTGAATTTGCTTTCAGACTGTAAACAATGTTTGTTGTAGGGTTGAACGGATTCGGATAATTTTGTTTTAATGCAAATGCATCGGGAGCTTCAGTTGATATCTGGTGCACACTTGATGGTCCGCCGAGTGTTCCATTATTATTTATATTCTGAGCATAAATATCAGGGCTTCCGTTTCTTGAATCTGACCAGACAACAATGCTCATCTTATTCACGTTTATTCTTGCATCTATTCTTGATTTTGCGCCTGTAGTAGGGCTAATTATTTTAAGCGCTCCGCTGTTCCATGCAATTGTTCCGTTCCTGTTGAACTTAGCTGCCTTTATAATATTATCTGTACCGCCAAACACTGCATCGTTAATATAAAGGATTCCATTTGTATCTACTGCCTGAGTTGCTAAAGTTGTAAATGAACCGGGACCCATTGGAATAACTGTAAGCCCTGCATCAGTCCATTGTCTCTCGCCTGCTGCATTAAATCTCTGTCCTACCAATGAAAATTGTGTCTGCCCGCTGTTTGCTTCTTTCCAGAATAAAAATGTTTCGTTAGTTGTTGTATTGAAGCAAGCCTGCGCTGTATTTCTTATCATGCCGGGTGTTGTATTTCCTGCGCTTCCATTCAATGGGAAAAGTCTTGTGCCGGCTGAATTAAATCTTTGTACATAAGATGTAGAACTGGTTCCCGATCTTGAATCGTTCCAGCAATACAAAGCTCCGTTGTTTCCATCTGAATAAATGAACGGCGGGTTAAATCCTGAGCCGTTGCCTAATGCATAAACTGTATCGAATGTCGGGTGCCATAATGAAGTTCCTGTGGAAGAAAATTTCTGAGTATAAATTCTATAATTAGCAGGACTAATAAAACTGCCTGTATATCCTATGAACATCATAATAACGCTTCCGTTATCTGATGAGATTACATTGGGGAAATCTATTATTTCAGCGCCTGTTCCTGAAATTGAAAGACCATCTGCAGCAAATTGTTTTACACCGCCGGGACCGATTCTCTGATATTTTGCAACTCTTGGTGTTGATGTATATATCCATGTAACCCAGATGCTGTTATCGGTGCACTTTGCTAATTTAGGATTCGCCTGATATATTGTAGTCTGGCTGTTGAGAGAAATTCCGTTTGCTCCCCATACAAATGTGCCTTCACGAGAAATTTTATAGATGTAAGGATTAATTTGTCCGCCGCCTCTTGTATCGGTGAAAGCAATGATGCAGTTGCTGCTGTCATCGGCTATCATATCGTAATCTACAAGAGAAGTATTCTGCGGATTACTGCTTACAAGAAGTCCATTAGCTGTAAACTGCGGAACACCGAGAGCGTTTAATCTTTGAACATAAACTCCATAGCTTCCGCTTCTGCTATCGAACCATGAAATGTAGCATCCGCCATCGGGCAGAGCTGCAATCTTCGGTAAAACCTGCTCGCCTGCTGCAACGCCTACAGGAGTATTTGTATTCGGGTCTGCGCTCCACTGTGCGTTAACTGTGCTGATAAATAACAGAAGAAATACCGGTATAAGAAATTGTAATTTAGTTTTTAATTGTAGATTCATTTTTTGTTGGGATTGATTGTCATTAAAGTATAAAAATCAGAGCAAAAAAAACAGAATGAAATTATTTCGGATTTAAGATTTATGATATAAGAATTAAGATGTAACTACATTTAATTTTGCATACAAACCCGGGTAATTCTTAAATCTTCCCTCTTAAATCTTAAATATAAATACCCCTTTCTTCATTGAAAATCATAAAAAATAAGAGTAATTTCTAAAAAAACTATTCTTTAATGGCAAAAGGCTATAATGTACTTTTTGTAACAAGTGAAGTGTTTCCGTACTCAAAAACGGGAGGACTTGCTGATGTTTCAAATTCCTTACCGCAAGCTCTTAATTCCTTAGGAAATGAAGTAAGAATTGTAAGCCCTAAGTACGGCCAGCTGGATGAAAGAAGACTGCAGATTCATGAGATCAAGAGATTGAAAGATTTGACCATGAAGATGAACAATACTGAATCGAAGTTCAGCATAAAATCTTCTTTTATTCACGGTAAAAATACAAAAGCTCAGATATATCTTCTTGAAAACCTCGATTTTTTCAAGAATAAAGGCATATACCAGAACATAAAAACAAAACAGGATTTTAATAATAACGATGAGCGTTATCTCTTTTTCTGTAAAGCCGTTCTGGAAATTCTCGAAATCCTTCAATGGAAACCCGATGTAATTCACTGTAATGACTGGCAGACAGGTCTTATCCCTGCCTTCATCAAAACAGTTTACAAAGACCATCCGTACATAAGAGATATTAAAACGGTTTTCACTATTCACAATCTGGCATATCAGGGAAATTTCCCGAAGGCTTCGTTCGATAAAACAGGTCTTCCTCCGGAAGTTTTTGAAGCTGCTAATCATCACGGCAAATTCAGCTATATGAAGGCTGCCCTGGCTTACGCAGATAAAATTACAACCGTAAGTGAAAAATATGCAGAGGAAATAAGAACTGATAAGGAATACTCATGCGGACTTGAAGATATTCTCGAAAAAAGAAAAAAAGACCTCTCAGGTATTTTAAACGGAATAGATTACTCAGTATGGAATCCTGAAGTTGACAAACAAATTGAATACAGATTTACATCACAGGAAATTCCTTTAAAGTGGGAAAACAAACGCGAGCTTCTCTCACAATTCAAAATTGAATATGACGAGGAAACTCCTTTAATCGGAGTAATATCCAGACTTGTTGACCAGAAAGGTTTTGATCTGATTGAAGAAATACTTCCGGCTTTAATGAAGGAAAAAGTTCACATGATTATCTTAGGACAGGGTGATGAAAAATATCAGAAATTCCTTAAAGCAATTGAAAAGAAATACAAAGATAAGCTTGCAATTGTAATCGGCTTTGATGAAGTGCTTGCGCATAAAATAGAGGCAGGCGCAGATATGTTCCTTATGCCTTCTAAATATGAACCGTGCGGACTGAACCAGATGTACAGTTTAAGATACGGAACAGTTCCTGTTGTAAGAAATACAGGCGGACTTGCAGATACTATTGTAGATTACAAAAAGCCGGGCGGTAACGGATTTTTATTCAATAAATACAGCGGAAAAGAATTTTTAGAAGTGATAAAGACTGCTATAAAGATTTACGAAGATAAAGATAAATGGAATAAGATTTTGCGTAACGGTATGTCTCTTGATTTCAGCTGGAAAGTTTCTGCAAAGAAATATACATCGCTGTATAAGGCATTGGTTTAAAATTAGATTGTGTTTGTAGGTTTTTAATTCCTCCCTTGAGGGAGGTGGCTCGCCGCAGGCGAGACGGTGGGTGTTCGTTCAAACACCCCTCCCCCCGATAAATCGGGGTACTCCCCTCAAGGGGAGAATTAAAAACCATAGCGGAACGTAATCAGATTTTCGCAGTATAATATTCAATAGAATTCGAAATACGAATAACGATTAACAAACAACGACGGACAGCATGAACAAAGCAGTTTTTATCGATAGAGACGGGACGATAAACGAAGAAGTTGACTATCTGAATCACGCTGATGACCTGAATGTTTTTCCGTATGCAATAGAAGCGTTACAGATATTAAAGAACAAAGGTTTTAAAAACATAATTATAACAAATCAATCGGGGATAGCCAGAGGATTTTTTACAGAAGAAGATTTAAAATTAATTCATGAAAAATTGCTCGGCATTACAAACAAAATAACTCCGTTGATTGACGGCATATATTACTCGCCTTACCATACTGAAGGCACAATAGAGGAATACAAAATTGAAAGCGATTTAAGAAAGCCGCGAATCGGCATGGTTCTTAAAGCGCGGGAAGAACATTCAATAGATTTGAATAGTTCTTTTTTTATTGGCGATACTTATACAGATATGAAGACTGCGCAAAATGCAGGCTTAAAAAAAATACTGGTTCTTACGGGCTATGGAGCGAGGGATTTGCAGAAATGCCTCGATGAAAATATTCAGTTAGACTTCATTGCTGCGGATTTACTTGATGCATCAAATCACATAAATAATTTACCAAACTAATTGCTCTGAATGACATTGTTAAAAAAGATAATATTCAAAGTTTCTTACTTCCCCTTATTCGTATTCTCGTTGATGATTCTGGTTCTTGCCGGATGTGAAAACAATCCGAATGACTTAGGGCTTACATTTATAAATCCTAACGATACTGCCGGCTCAAAAATTTTAGATACTACAATTATTACAAGCAGCAATTTCCGTAAATATATAAACGATAACGGCTCGGGTAATATGCTTGTCGGAAATTATATTTCAAACGGAAATCTTTACACTGCAAAAACGCTGCTTCAATATCAGGGAATAACAACTTCCTATGGCAGCGGAGCTAATGTTGTATCAGCTTCTCTCAGATTAAAATATTCGAAGTATGCTTTTAAAGATACAACGGGAACAGTTGCTTTCAATATTTACAAAGTGAATAGAGCATTGAATCTGCTTTCAGTTACAAATGATTCCGTTACATCATCCGATATAGGAACAACATCGCTTGGAAGTTATTCCGGCAATCCGACTGATTACTCGGCAATAAATATTCCTATTGATAATCAGACAATGACAGACTGGCTTAAATATTCAGCCGATACTAATTATGCTCAGAAAAACTATGGACTGGCATTGGTTCCTAATACAGGCTCAACAACTATAAAAGGATTCTGTTCAGAAAACACCGCCGATTCATTAAGACCATATATTACATTAGTAATACAAACAAAAACTTCTTTAGATACAGTTGTATTAAGATTTCCAAGTTCAGTTTCAATAAGCAATGCTCCTCTTAGTGTGATTCCTTCTTCACAGTATTTTCTTGTGCAGAACGGCGTAAGCTTTAGAAATATTCTTAAGTTCGGTTTTCCGAATCTTCCTGCAAATGTAATTATCAACGAAGCATATTTACAGGTAACGCTTAATACTGCGCAGTCATATATTACATCAGGCACAAACAATCAGATTAAGGTAGATATGGTAACGGACAGCTCTACAAAAGCTACTAACGATGAAGCGTTCTTCCTTACAAGGCTTGATTCGATTACTTATCAGGTAAGAATAAATCAGATTGTGCAGAGATGGAATTCAGGCGTAAGCCCAAACTACGGATTATCTATGAGATGCCCGTCAGAAATCCAAAATCTTGATAATTTTATATTCTATAATTCAGATAATCCGGATGTATCTAAACGTCCTAAACTAAGAGTTCGGTATTCTTTAAGAGAGTATTAAAAACATAACAGTACAACGAAAAATAAAGCACTACACATAAAAGTTTAAAATGCTAAAAAAAATAATTTTAATATTAGTTTTCCCTCTGATTTTTGTATCAGGCGTATTTGCTCAGGATGATTTCCCTACCGGCTCTCCTTACACTATATTCGGAATAGGCGACCTTAATTACAGTACAGCAATAAGAACTACAAGTATGGGAATACAGGGAATTTCTCTCACGGGAAATTATATAAACAATCTGAACCCTGCTGCATTATCAAAAATTCCTTATACAAGTTTTTCTGTATTGTTCAACTATAACTTTCTGAAATCTTCCAATGGAGTAACATCAGTCAGCTCATCCAACGGGAACGCTTTTGGAATTAACATAGGTATTCCAATCAGTCAGGAGCAGGGCTGGTCACTGGCATTAGGATTTAATCCTTACTCGCTTATCAATTATAAAATTATAAATAACTCAAGCTCACTGGGAGAGACCGTTAAGCAAACTTATGCAGGCAGAGGCGGTGTTTCAAGAATTAACATCGGAATGAGTTACACACTTTTGAAAAGCATCAGCTTAGGAGCGGATTTTAATTATGCATTCGGAGATATCAAAGATTTAAAACTTGTTGAATTCACTTCATCATCAGGCTTTACACCTACAAGAATTTTAAGAGAGTACGATTACACAGGAACATACTTCAAAGGCGGAGCAATTGTTGAATTAGATAAGCTGTTCAAATTAAAAAAGAGCAATGAGTTTACTATCGGATTTTTATATGAATCACCTCTCACTTTAAAATCGAAGTTAGACGGAATTTATACATCCAGTATATCAACTGATACCGTATCTATAGAGAAGGGAGATATCGATATTCCTGCCAGAATAGGTTTTGGTATTACAAAAAAAGTCGGGAACAGATATTTACTTTCTTCGGATTTGCTGATGCAGAACTGGAGCAATTTTCTTTCTTACGGAGTAGTACAGCCGAACTACCAGTCAGCAATGAGAATAGGCGCCGGTGTTGAAATTCAGCCGATAGAAAATACAGATAAGACATGGGATAAACTCTCATACAGATTTGGCGGATTTTATGAAACATCTTATTATACAGTTAACGGTGAATCAATTAACAGAATAGGAATTAATGCCGGTATCGGCGTTCCTATCAGCAAGTTTAATTCATTGGATTTCGGTATTAGCGTTTCAACAAGAGGTAAAACAGAAAACGGCTTAATAAAAGATGATATGATAAAGCTAACTGCAGGACTAAACTTTGGCGAGCTTTGGTTTGTAAGACCTAAAGATGAAGACAGATAAAAAAATTTTAACAATACTATGAAAATTTCAGTCGGCTCAGACCACAGAGGTTTTATTTATAAAGAAAGAATAAAAGAGCTTCTTACTAAGCAGGGACATGAAGTAACTGACTTCGGAACCTATTCTGAAGAAAGCTCTGATTATCCGGATTACAGTGTTAAAGTCGGTGAGTCAGTCGCATCTAAGGAAACAGATTTTGGTGTTCTAATTTGCGGAAGCGGAATAGGCGTAAACATTACTGCAAATAAAGTTAAAGGTGTAAGAGCGGTAAATATATGCTCGGAGAAAACTGCAGAGATGGGAAGAAAGCATAACAACGCAAACGTAGTAACGTTCGGACAGGATGTAACGGCATTTGATCTGGTTGAAAGAGCTTTGAATGTTTTCCTTACAACAGAGTTTGAAGGCGGCAGACATGAAAGACGCATCGAAAAAATAACAGAACTAACAGGGAAATAAAATTTCAAATAAGTCTTAATATAAGTTTTCAAATAAGTCTTAATATATATTTCTTTATCTATAATTCTTAATCTATTAGAATAATTCTATGAACTCATCTCTTCAATCTTACGATCCGGAAATTTTTTCCACAATACAAAAAGAAGCTGAAAGACAAACAGAGAAGCTTGAAATGATAGCCTCTGAAAATTTCGTTTCAAAAGCTGTGATGGAAGCGCAAGGCTCAGTCCTTACAAATAAATATGCTGAAGGCTATCCCGGAAAAAGATATTACGGCGGATGTGAGTTTGTAGATATAGCTGAGGACTTAGCTAGAGACAGAGCAAAACAATTATTCGGAGCAGAGTATGTAAACGTGCAGCCGCACTCAGGCTCACAGGCAAATATGGCAGTGTACTTCGTGCACTTAAAGCCCGGCGATAAAGTTATGGGCATGGACCTTTCACAAGGCGGACATTTAACTCACGGCTCACCTGTAAATTTCTCAGGGCAGCTTTATAATTTCACAAGCTACGGACTTGATGCTGAGACAGGCTACATTGATTACAACGATGTTGAAGCAAAGGCAATGAAAGAAAAGCCTAAGATGATAACTGTAGGCGCATCAGCTTACTCAAGAAATATTGATTATAAAAAATTCAGAGAGATAGCCGATAAAATCGGTGCGTTTCTCTTCGCAGATATTGCTCACCCTGCAGGACTTATTGCCAAAAAATTATTGAACGACCCGCTTCCTCACTGTCATGTAGTTGCATCAACAACCCATAAAACATTACGAGGACCAAGAGGCGGAATAATTCTGATGGGTAAAGATTATGAGAATCCATTCGGACTCGTTGCTCCTAAATCAGGCAGAACCAAAATGATGAGCGAACTGATTGATTCCATGGTAATGCCCGGCGTACAGGGCGGACCGCTTATGCATGTTATTGCAGCAAAGGCAGTTGCATTTAAAGAGGACTTAGAAGATTCATTCTTAGAGTATTGTAAACAGGTTATTAAAAATGCACAGGCATTAGCCGCTAAGTTAGTATCGTACGATTTTAAAGTTATTTCAGGCGGTACGGATAATCACCTTATGCTGATTGATTTAAGAAATAAAAATCTTTCAGGCAAAGCAGCAGAAAACGCTCTTGATGAAATAGGAATTACATGTAATAAAAATGCAGTACCTTTTGATGATAAGTCACCATTGATTACAAGCGGTATAAGATTAGGAACTCCTGCTCTCACAACTCGCGGAATGAAAGAAGCTGATATGGAAACAATTGCAGATATGATTAACAAAGTGACTTCAAATCACAAAGATGAGAACGTTAAAAAAGAAGTTGCTGAGGCAGTAAAAGAGCTGACTGCAAAATTCCCATTGTATAAAAGCTGATAAAAGCTAAACAAAGAAAAAATTTTTAAGCGGTTTGAGCGAAGACAATAATATACACGAAGAAGATGGAATGAGTTTTCTCGACCACCTCGAGGAGCTCAGATGGCGGATAGTTAAGGCAGTTATTGGAGTTGTGCTTGGCGGAATTATCGCTGCTGTTTTTATCGACTGGATAATGAATGTTGTCCTGCTAAAACCGGCAACAATGACGGTGCCTCCGCTGGAATTACAGAACATAAAACCGTTCGGGCAGTTCTCACTCTATATGGAAGTAATTATTACATGCGGAGTGATACTCAGTATTCCGAACATTCTTTATCAGATTTGGAAGTTTATAGAACCTGCTCTTAAACCGAGCGAAAAAAAATATGTGTCATCCATCGTATTTTTTTCTTCCTTATGTTTTATATCAGGTATTATTTTTGCGTACTTTGTAATGCTGCCTACTTCGTTAGGATTTTTTGCGCAGTTCGGTTCGGCAATCATTAAAAATATTATTGCCGTAGATGAATATTATTCTTTTATAATTTCAGTGATGCTTACGGCAGGAATTGTGTTCGAGCTTCCTATGATTTCCTTCTTTCTTTCAAAGATAGGAATATTGAAGCCGACATTTATGCGGAAGTATAGAAAGCACGCAATCGTTCTTATTCTTTTAATAGCAGGTATAGTTACTCCAAGCCCCGATGTTACAAGCCAGATGCTTTTAGGCGTTCCGTTGTTTTTGCTTTATGAAATCAGTATTCTCATTTGTAAGTTCTCACAGAAAAAAATAATTCCCGAAACAGAAGAGGGATAAATTAATTTATAACTAAAACAATTTTTCTGCATTTGTAAGGATATCAATGCAGAGCTAAGATGAATTTAAAAGACATATCAATACCGATTACCGAAGAGCTTGAATATTTTCAGGAGCAGTTCTCTAAAGTTTTAAAATCCAACGTAGCCTTAATTGATTTAATCACAAAGTATCTTCTTAAGCAAAAAGGAAAGAAGATAAGACCTATACTTGTGATTCTTTCTGCAAAGCTGGTCGGCACTGTGAACGAACGCACATACGTTGCAGCAAATCTTGTTGAGCTTCTGCATACAGCAACTCTAATTCACGATGACGTTGTTGACGAGGCAAAAACAAGAAGAGGCATTGCATCTATAAATGCCGTATGGAAAAACAAAGCTGCCGTTCTCATAGGTGATTATCTGCTTTCAAGCGGTTTACTGATTGCTGTTGAAGCGAAAGAACATACCTTTTTACAATACACATCTGAAGCGGTGAAGAGCATGAGCGAAGGCGAGCTTCTGCAAATACAGAAAGCACGTAACTTCGATGCTACTGAAGAAACTTACTTCAAAGTTATCAAAGATAAGACTGCATCATTATTAAAATCCTGCTGCAAAATGGGAGCGCTGAGCGCGACATCAAATGAAGAACATGTTGAGAGACTCGGAGTATTCGGAGAGAATCTCGGAATAGCGTTTCAGTTACAGGATGATTACTTAGATTATGCAGGAAGAAAAAAATTATTAGGTAAGTCAGTCGGAAATGATTTAAAAGAAAAGAAATTCACTCTGCCTTTAATAATTTCATTGAATAACGCTCCTAAGAAAAAATCTGCAGAGATAATGAAATTGATTAAAAGCGATTCGACAAAGAAGTTTAATATAGTGCATGATTTTGTTTATGAATTCGGCGGAATGGAATATACTCAGAATAAGATAAAAGAATTTTCAGATAAGGCAAAAGAAGCAATCTGTATCTTCAAGGAAACAGATACAAAAAAATCTTTGCTAAAGCTTGTTGATTTTCTGGAGATAAGAGAACACTAATTTCAATTAACAATTAGTAATTATCAATTAACAGAAAACGTTATTTGAAATTTCATAAAGTAAAAAAGTTTTAGTTCTAACAAAAAAGGCGCTCAAAATATTTTGAACGCCTTTTGCTTTTATGTATTAAATTTTATTTCTGAATATTGATTAAGAAGAATATCCGGCTTCTCCGTCGAAGTTGTAAAGATTTTCAGTTTTAATGAAATCAAATCCGCCTTCGTGAAGTTTATCAAGCAATGCAATGATATCAGAGTTTTTAATTATCTCTCCTTTATTCCCTGAGAAATATCTTCCTCTCCAGTGATCAGAGCAGAAAATATCTCCCGGCGCATTCGGCCAGACTGTAACGCCTCTGTTGCTGATTAACTTTAATTGTAATCCGCCTGCAGATATTTTGCTTAGCATTGCGCCAAGGTCATCTGCTTTACCTGATGTCCAGTCAAAGAATACATCAACGCCGACTAGATCTTTTCGTTGTTTTGTAGGTACATATTTTTTTGATATAATATCTTTTCTATCAATGTTATTATAGTTAACAGCTTTTAAGATAGAAGGCTTCTGGCCGACTCTTGCAATAACTGCCTGAGCAAATTCTTTTGTGCCGACTTTCTCTTTGCTGATTCCTTCTTTAAAGATATCATAGGTATGAACACCGTCTTCCATTGTTTTGAGCCATGCGTTGTGAACGTTAGTTGCAACATCTGACTGACCGATATGATTTAACATAAGCACTGCGCCTAAAAGAAGTCCTGTAGGATTAGCAAGATTTTGTCCTGCTCTTCTCGGAGCTGAGCCGTGTATAGCTTCAAACATTGCGAAGTTATCACCGATGTTTGCAGAACCTGCAAGACCGACTGAACCTGTCATCTGTGCAGCAACGTCAGATAAAATATCGCCGTATAAATTTTCCATAACGATAACATCAAAATCTTCAGGTGAAGTTGCCATCTTAGCGGCACCGATATCTATAATCCAGTTTTCATTTATGATATCAGGATACTCAGCAGCAATTTCATCAAACACTTTATGAAATAATCCGTCAGTCATCTTCATGATGTTATCCTTCATGAAGCATGTAACTTTTTTTCTATTGTTTGCTTTAGCATACTCAAAAGCATATCTGATAATTTTTTCGCAGCCGGGGCGTGAAATTAATTTCAGACACTGGTAAACATCGTTAGTCTGTCTGTGCTCAATACCTGCGTATAAGTCTTCTTCATTCTCTCTTACGATAACAACATCCATTACCGGATGTTTTGTTGAAACGTAAGGATGGTAGCTTACGCAAGGTCTTATATTTGCATAAAGACCGAGAGTTTTTCTCGTAGCTACGTTAAGGCTTTTATATCCGCCGCCCTGCGGAGTTGTGATAGGAGCTTTCAAAAAAACTTTTGTTTTTCTGAGAGAGTCCCATGAGCTTTGTTCGATACCTGTTGCATTTCCTGCAAGGTAAACTTTCTCGCCGATTTCAATTACTTCTATATCAAGCTTTGCGCCTGCGGCAAGCATAATATCAAGTGTTGCCTGCATAATTTCCGGTCCGATTCCGTCTCCATATGCAACTGTTATTGGTGTATTTCCAGACATGATTAACCTTTCTGAGTTTTGATGTGATTATTAAATTTGAAGTTGTAAAATAATCAATCTGGGAGAGAGATAAAATCTATTATTTATATCTGTATTTGATGGGACAGGAACACAGATTAATATGATAAATATGATTTCACTGAATAAGAGCATTAATTCAGCTTACATATTTCAATGAAACACTAAATTTCCAAGTTCATCTGTGACATCATTCATATTCATAAACATCTGTGTTCCTTTAACACTAATAATAAAAAAATTTCTTCTTTGCCTCTTTGCTTATGAATTTATATTTTATAAAAGTTGAAAAAAAAACGATAAAAAAGATTAAAATATGATTCACCAACCTGAAAAAGGAAAACTACTTCTCGCCGAACCATTCATGCAAGACCCCAACTTTAAACGCTCCGTTGTTCTGTTATGCGAACATAACGAACAGGGAACAATGGGATTTATCATAAATAAAAAAACAGAATTATCACTTAACGATGTAGTTGTTGATTTTCCTGACTTCGATGCCCCTGTTTATTTCGGCGGACCTGTGCAGCCAAACACTTTGCAATTTATTCATAGGGGTAAACCAATTGAGAACAGTATTGAAATAGCGGACGGAATTTACTGGGGCGGAAGCTTTGAAGAACTGAAAACATTAATGAGTGTAAGCGCTGTGAACTCTGAGGATTTTATTTTCCTTGTCGGCTACTGCGGATGGGATGAAGGACAGCTTGGCTTCGAGCAAAAAGAAAACTCATGGGTAGTTGCAGATGCTAAGGAAGAAGTTATCTTTACCGAAAATCCTGATTCAATGTGGGCAGAAGTAATGAAGAAGCTCGGCAAAAAATATGCAGTGATGGCAAGCTTCCCCGAAGACCCAAGTTTAAATTAATTTTACAATTTATTACAATGATAACTAAAAAGAGTTTTAATATAAAAAATGAGTACGGCGATAATCTTACCACAGATATACGATATGACGAAAGTAAAAAAGATTTACCGCTTGCAATTTTTGTTCACGGCTTTAAAGGATTTAAAGATTGGGGCGGATTTCCATACATGACTGACAAACTTGCTGAAGCCGGATTTTTTGTCGTAAGCTTTAATTTCTCCTATAACGGAGTTGGTGAAAAAGAGGATGAACTTGTTCACTTCACACGCCTTGAACTATTCGCAAAAAATACTTTCTCAAGAGAGCTTGATGACCTGGGCGATATAATAGATTATTTTGATGATATCAGAGAGAATTATAATTACGATTTCGGAACACTTACTCTCATAGGTCACTCACGCGGAGGAGGATGTGTTATTCTGAAAACTTCACAGGATAAACGCGTTAAAAAGTTAATAACTCTTGCTGCAGTTTCGCACTATGACAGATATACTGATAGAAAAAAGAATGAGTGGAAAGGAAAAGGATTTATCGAAGAGCCAAACTCACGCACAGGACAGATAATGAGAATGGATATTTCTCTGCTTGAAGATTTAGAAACAAATAAGGAAAGATTGGATATACAGGAAGCGATGAAAAGAATAGACGTGCCCGTTTTGATTCTTCACGGCGAACAGGATTTATCAGTGGATTACTCCAATGCAGAAACGCTGCACTCACTCAGCAATAAAGAGAAGACGCAATATAAATTAATTGAGAAGACGGGACATACATTCGGAGTTGTGCATCCCTTTGAAGGAACATCAAAGGCGTTTGATGATGTAATTGAAGAGTCAATTAAATTTATTAAAAATTAAAAACCTCTTTCACGACTTCATAAGTCTGCCCATAACATTCTACCGTTAATTCAATCGGTTTCGCATATCCGCCGCCGAGCGCAATTGATACAGGTATATTTTTTTTCTTACATTCGTTCAAAACCATATAATCTCTTTCGCGAAGTCCTTCTTTAGTTAAAGCAAGTCTGCCTAACGCATCTTCTTTCAGCGGATCCACTCCCGCAAGATATAATACTATATCGGGTTCAAAATCAAAAACAACATCAAGCTTATTTTCAAGAATGGATAAGTATTGCTCGTCATCAGTGTTATCCGGCAGCCTTACATCCAGCGTTGAAGGAATTTTTTCATAGGGATAATTTTTCTCGCCATGCATATCCAGTATAAAAACATTTTTATTGTCTTTCAGAATGGATGACGTTCCGTTTCCCTGATGAACGTCTAAATCAATGATGGCAATTTTTCCGGCAAGATTATTTTTCTGAAGGTAAGTACTTACGATTGCAAAATCATTGAAGACACAATATCCTTCTCCATGCTCACGGAATGCGTGATGAGTTCCACCGGATAGATTTCCTGCAACACCATTTTCCAAAGCAGATTTTGCTGATGCTAACGAGCCGCCGACTGATGCAAGCGAGCGGAGGAATAAATCATAGCTCCATGGAAGTCCAAGCTTTCTTATAGCTTTCTCATCTATCGAGCCTGTCCGGAATGATTCATAATAATCTTCTGAATGACACAGCGAAATTTCTTCCTCTGTGGCAATGTTTGGTTCATATAATTCTGATTCTTGAAGAATATTATTGGTGAGAAGATACTCGCGGGTTAAACGATACTTTGTCATAGGAAATCTATGACCTTCCGGTAATGGTACTCTGTACTTATCTGTATAAAAAACTTTAAGCTTGCTCAATCTCTTTTCTTAATATCCTTTCTTAATATCCTTTTGTTATATCGACTGTATTTATAAAATCTTTTTCGCCGTTTGCAAAGCGCGAGATGTTTTCAATAACTTCATCCCATCTTTTTAAATCATCATGAGGCGAGGCTGCTCTATGCGGTGATAGAATTACATTTTCCAGTTCATGGAAAGAAAAATTTTTAAAATCGTATGGATATTTTTTATCGTTAATTGTTTCCGGAGTGTAATTATACCATACATCTAATGCTGCTCCGGTAATCACATTATTCTTTAAAGCATTATAAAGAGCCTCTTCGTTTATAATTGCTCCTCTTGCAATATTAACCAGCACCGAATTTTTATTTTTTCCGAGTAACTCTAATTCTTTAGCGCCAATAAGATTATTTGTTTCATCGGTATCGGGTAATGCAATTATCAATGTATCAACTTCATTTAAAAATTCATGAAGCTGTTCAGGCAAATATTTTTTCTCTTTGGTTATCTCTCCACCGTTCCATGAACGCTTCAGAATATGGAACGCAACATCAAATCCCGATAGGAACTTATGGATTTTTTTATTTATCGCTCCGTAGCCAAGCAAACCAACTTTTCTATCTCTAAGCGGAATTGAAACAGCTTCTTTATCACCCAATCTCCATTTGCCTTCCTTCATCCAGTTATGGTGCGGAACAATTTTATTCATCAGTGAAAGCAGCAAAGCTACTCCATGCTGAGCGGTAAAATAAGAGTTGCCATGTCCGTTAACTAAAATTATTTTTCTCTTTTCATTTAACTCCTTAAATAACTTCATCAGATGCTTTACTCCCGCTCCGGGATTTATAAACAGCTTTAATTCTTTTGCTTCTTTTATATATTCTTCATTTGGTTTCCAGCCGATTATAATATCTGCTTTACTATAATATTCCTTTTCAACCTCTACATTTGTTTCTTTATCCTGAACTAAGAATTCAAGATTGGGAAATTTTTTCAATCCTTCTTTCAAATAGTTAAGAAGAATATCTTCAGGCTTCCATAGAAAAAGAATATTTATTTTATTGTTCATACCTGCCAGTCTTTCAATTGATTTTACAAATTCAGTTTTTGCATCCGTGTAATCGTTCTTATCTTCCCAATCTTTCCCGGACAATTCAACTTTTAATTTATAATATTCATCTCTTGCGTCGTCATTGCTTCTTAAATAATCTCTGAATGCAATATGTCTTCGCCACCAGCCACTGTCTAACTCTACTGAATGAATATGAAATAAATGCGGATGCTCTTTGCGGTCAAAATTATCATTATAGGTATATAATACTCTCGGTAATATATCGTTATTAGGATTTGCAGCTTTCACAAAATATCTTCTATCCGGAAGAACGTCTTCATACTTCTTATAATACACATATCCGGCTGCTATCATTTTACCCACCATTGCATCCAAATCCTCATATCTTCTCATACCAACCTGAATATCCACAACCGGCTTTGCGCCAAGTCCTTCTATTGCTGTGCTTCCAATATGTTCTATTACCGGATTAAACTCCTTCAGCAATTCAGTTAGAAGTTTCTTCTCCTCTTCAAATTTATTTTTCCATTGAGGGTTGTATGGTAAAATCTCCACTTTCATTCTTGAAAAAAAATAGTATTTTTTGGATAGTCTAATATATATAAATTACTTTCAAATAAATTATATGAACTTAGAAACATCTAAAATAGAACTAATTGATTGGATTTTAAGTCTAAAAGATTCAAATGAAATTAAGAAATTATTAGATCTAAAAAACACTGAAAGCGGGGGTTCCCAAAAACGAAAACCCGGCTTTGGGAAAAATATATTTACTTTTGTTTCTGAAGATTTCAACGAACCGTTAAAAGAATTTTCAGATTATAGTAAATGAAACTTCTGATTGATACTCAAATATTAATATGGTATGCGGAAAGTAATCCTAAGCTTACAAATAATTTTGTTCAATTAATTAGTGATAATTCAAACGACGTATTTCTCAGCATCGTAAGCTTATGGGAAATCACGATCAAAAAAAGCCTTGGAAAGCTCAATTTTAATCTTACCTTAAATGAAATTGAGTCAATTCTTTTATTAAACAATTTTAAAATACTTCAATTTGATGTGAATGATCTTCAGGTGCTATTAGAATTACCCTATCATCATTCAGATCCATTTGATAGAATGATAATTTCACAAGCGATATGCGGAGATTATTTATTACTTTCAAACGATAGCAAATTTAAAAATTATAAGTTAAAATTAACTTTAGAATAAGTTTGCTTTCTCCTCTTAAAATTCCTGAATTTAAATTCTATCTCCTTGCACGTCTGAGCATGATGCTTGCAACGCAAATGCAGGCAGTTATCGTCGGATGGCAGATTTATGAAATCACAAAAGACCCGTTCTCATTGGGGCTTATCGGACTCGCAGAGGCAATTCCATCGCTTTCAGTTTCTTTATATGCAGGTCACGTAGCAGATAGAAATGACAGGAAAAAAATCGTCTTCTTCGCTTCAGCTATAATGCTTATATGTTCAGTCTCTCTTTTAATTATCTCTGCAAATATTTCACCTGCAATAGTTTCCAATAAATTATATTTAATATACGGAGTGATTTTTTTAAGCGGTATCGGTCGCGGATTTTTAAGTCCCGCTAACTTTGCCTTCCTTGCGCAGATAATCCCAAGAGAACTTTACCCGAAAGCAGTTTCATGGAGCACAACTAA
The DNA here is from genome assembly GCA_041859205.1 of Ignavibacteria bacterium. Taxonomy (GTDB): domain Bacteria; phylum Bacteroidota; class Ignavibacteria; order Tepidaquicellales; family Tepidaquicellaceae; genus JAFDZO01. Next base: position 86,309 of record JBHEKU010000061.1, read on the forward strand.
CTGGCAGATAGGTGCAGTCGCCGGTCCCGCTATCGGAGGTTTAATTTACGGCTTTTACGGAGTGGTTGCCTCCTATTCAACTGACGTTTTCCTTACAACTGTATCACTTATTTTTGTTCTTCTTATAAAAAAGAAACCGTTACCGGTTTACGATATAGCTGAATCATTGAAAGAAAGTATTTCCGCCGGAGTAAAGTTTGTTTTCAAAAATAAATTTATTCTCAGTGCAATAACTTTAGATTTATTCGCAGTGCTCTTCGGCGGAGCGGTTGCATTGCTGCCCGTATTCGCATCTGAAATTTTAAAAGTCGGACCGCAAGGTCTGGGAGCATTACGCGCTGCCCCTGCAATCGGCGCTGTTGTAATGGGATTAATAGTGACGCGCAAGCCGCTCACACATAATGCCGGAAGAAATTTACTTGTTACGGTTTTTGCATTCGGATTATGTATGCTTACATTCGGACTCTCAACAAATTTTTATTTATCTTTATTTGCCCTTGCATTAAGCGGAGCGTTCGACCAGGTCAGTGTTGTTATCCGCGCTTTAATAATGCAGCTGCAAACTCCTGAAAATATGAAGGGAAGAGTTTCATCGGTTGATAGCATTTTCATAGGCTCGTCGAATGAGATTGGCGCGTTCGAATCCGGCTTTGCAGCCAAGCTTCTCGGCACTGTGCCATCTGTTGTAATGGGCGGCTGCATGACTTTATTAGTGGTGGTATTAGTTGCCCTAAAATTTCCAAATCTACGAAAACTTAAACTATAGCTTATTGAAACCATTGAAGGTTTTTATTCGTCTATAAAATTAATGAACATTTATAAATTTACCCTCATGAAAATATTAAAAAAAATTAACCTTATTCTTTTAGTTTTATTATTAACTTCTTCGTTTGTGTTTTCGCAGGGGAAAACCGATGAAGAGAAATTAAAAGATCTTGATGAATTAGTTAATAAGTATTTGAAAGACTGGAACGTACCCGGTGTAGGAATTTCAGTTGTAAAAAACGGAAAGATTGTTTTAGCCAAAGGCTATGGCTATAGAGATGTTGATGGTAAACTTCCTGTAACTGAAAATACTTTGTTCGCAATTGGTTCATGCACGAAAGCATTTACTGCAATTGATAACTGCATCTTAGTACAAAAGGGAGAGCTTAATTTAGATAAGCCCGTCATCAACTATATGCCTACTTTCAAAATGTATAATGATTATGTAACTATGAATATGACTGCCCGCGATTTGCTTACACACCGTTCGGGATTGCCGCGTCATGACTTAATGTGGTACGGCTCTGATTTATCCCGTCAGGAATTATATAACAGGCTAAGATTTCTTGAACCCTCAGCAGGCTTCAGGGAAAAATTTCAGTATCAGAATCTTATGTACATGACGGCAGGAATTTTAGTTGAAACTATTGCAAAAGATACATGGGAGAATTTTACAAAACAGAATATCCTTATTCCTCTTGAAATGAACAGCACTAATTTTTCAACGTATGAATCAAGAGCTACTAACGATTTTGCAAGACCTTATCGAGAAGAAAAAGATAAAGTAAAATTGATTGACTTCAGAGATATTCCCTCTGTAGGTCCGGCCGGAAGCATAAACTCCAATGTGAAAGATATGGCTAACTGGGTAATAATGCATCTTAACAACGGGAAATTTAACGGTAAAAAAATTGTTGATGAGGAGATGGTTATTACTACGCACACACCGCAGATAGTAGTTCCCTCAATTCCGAACAAAGAACTTTTTTACGGAAGCTATGGGCTTGGATGGTTAGTAAACCAATACAGAGGACATTTAAGACTGGAGCACGGCGGAAACATCGACGGTTTTTCGGCAAACGTTTGTCTGCTGCCAAATGATTCTATTGGGATTGTGATTCTTACAAATCTTGACGGTACGAATATGCCGAACGTTGTAAGAAATTCAATTATAGACAGAATGCTTGAGCTTGAAACAATTGACTGGAGCGCAAGATTATTAGAGGGAAAGAAAAAAGATGACAGCACTGAAAAACCCGAGACACAAAAAGATCCGAATCAAAAAGAAGGAACTACTCCGTCACATCCGTTAATTGATTATGTTGGTAAATTTGAAAATGAAGCATACGGTACTATGAAAATAGAATTGAAGAATGATAACCTGTTGATTGACTATCATACAATAAAGATACCTTTGGCTCATTATCATTATGATTATTTCAAATCCACAAGTGAAGATATGCCCCCTATGCTTGTAAATTTTAATCTTGATGAAAAAGGCAATGTATCAAAAATTTATGCTCAGCTTGAACAGGGTGTAAAAGATATTGAGTTTAAAAAAGTCCCTGAGTTTAAAGATAACGCTGCATCTTATGAAAAGTTTGCAGGCGAATATGATTTGCAGGGCGTAACTGCGAAAGTAAGTATAAAAAATAATGTTCTGAAATTACTTATTCCCGGACAGCCTGAGTATGAGTTAATACCTACCGGTAAAAATAATTTTGATATAAAAGATCTCAAAGCTTACTCCGTTACATTTAATATCAGTGATGGCAAAGTTAGTGAAATTCAATTCAATCAGCCAAACGGAGTATTTAAAGCGCCTAAAAAATAGAATAAGAAATATAATAAAGAGATATAAATCAATTACCAGACGGCTGCGAAGATAAAATTGCAGCCGTTTTAATTTTAAACAATTCTCATACCAAAATAAAATATTCATCCCTACTAATAGGGAAGATTTTATTTGAACTAAAAAATAAATCATTTATCTTATAGAGGTTTTTGATTAGTGATTATTGTTTATAGCCGATGCTTCAACTTTACATAATAACCCGACCAGATTACAATTAACAATTAGCAATGAACAGTTAACAGAAAACCCGACCAAAACCCGACCAAATTCAGAAATGAAATTTGTCAGTATTGAAAAAACAATAACGGGATTTCAGAAATCCGACCAAAACCCGACCAAATTCATAAATGAAATTTGTCAGCGTTGAAAAAACAATAACGGGATTTCAAAAACCAGACCAAAACCCGACCAAATTCAGAAATGAATTTTGTCGGCATTGAAAAAACAATAACTGGGTTTACAAAAATAATTATATCTTAGGATAGACAAATTCTCCCCTTGAGGGGAGTCCCGACGAAGTCGGGGAGGGGTGTTTGAATGACCACCCACCGTTCCCGCTAAAGTGGTTCGTATTGTAAAAACAACAACGGGATTTTGATCCCGCTAAAGACCGGACTGAGCTACGCTCAGAAACCCGTCAAAAATTCATCAAAGTTGAAAAATCCTGCTGATAATTTTTTTGGCGAAATTGAATTCTGAATTTTACATTTTACCGGTTATCAAATCCCGCTTTAGCGGGGCTAAATTCTCACAGGTTTTGTAATAGCCCTTATAAAATAAATTGTATAATTTTATTTTAAACATTTAAAGAAAATTTTGGGAAATAAAATAACACTTGTCGGCGCAGGACTCGCCGGCTCACTGCTTGCAGTCTATCTTGCAAAAAAGGGCTTTGAAGTAAATGTATACGAAAGACGTTCCGATATGCGCAAAGGTCCCGTTGAGCGCGGCCGCTCTATAAATCTTGCCTTATCTACAAGAGGAATTCACGCGCTGAAAGAAATAGGTCTGTATGATGAGATAAAAAAGATTGCAATCCCCATGTATGGGAGAATGATGCATCCCGTTGAAGGCGAACTTATGTTTCAGCGGTACGGGAAAGATGACAGTGAATATATAAATTCAGTTTCACGTTCGACATTGAATATGAAGCTGATGGATTTGGCCGAACAGTATAGTAATATAAAAATTCATTTTAATCAGAGATGCACAGGAATGAATTTTGATACAGGTAAATGTTTTTTTGTTAATGATTTAACCAATGAAAATTACTCGGTGCAGTCAGATACAATAATCGGAACTGACGGTTCTGCTTCTGCTTTAAGAATTGATATGCTGAAGCTGCCACGCTTTGATTTTTCACAGGAGTATCTTCAGCACGGTTATAAAGAACTGAACATTCCTGCCGGAGCAAATGATTCGTTTCAGATGGAGAAGAACGCTCTTCACATCTGGCCCCGTGGTACATTTATGCTCATAGCATTACCGAATCTTGACGGAAGCTTTACCTGCACACTTTTTCATCCTTTCGATGGTGAAGAAGGTTTGAACAATCTAAACAGTAAAGAGAAAGTCCTGACATTCTTCAAAAAGTATTTTCCTGACTCGCTTAGTTTAGTTGAAAATATAGAGAAGAGTTTTTTCGCAAATCCTACAGGAAATTTAATGACTGTTCGCTGCGGTCCGTGGTATTATAAAGATAAAGTCGCCTTGCTTGGCGATGCAGCGCATGCAATTGTTCCGTTTTTTGGTCAGGGTATGAATGCTGCTTTCGAAGACTGCACGGTGCTGAATGAATGTATCGAAAAATATGGTAATGACTGGAATAAAATTTATCCTGAGTATTTCAGCTTAAGAAAAGCAAATACCGATGCCATAGCAGACTTAGCTCTTGAAAATTTTATTGAGATGAGAGATAAGATAGCCGATAAAAGATTTTTACTGAATAAAAAAATAGAAGCAGAGTTATTTAAAAGATTTCCGGATACATTCGTTCCGAAATATTCGATGGTCACGTTTTACAGGTTTCCATATTCCACAGCATTGAACAGAGGAAATATTCAGCAGGATATTTTGAATGAATTAAGCGAAGGGAAAAATACAATAGAAGAAATTGATTTTTCTATGGGAGAAAAACTGGTGAAGGAAAAACTTTCTAAAATAATCTGATAAAAATTATTCAGAACTGAATTCCGAAATTGCTAAGGAAAATTTTTATAGCGCCATCGATTAAAATCACTGTTGCAATAATTCCGCCAAGCGCTCCGCCTAAGTGAGCCTCGTGACCGATATTTCCGAATTTGCTTTTCATTCCGTAGATAGATGCACCAATGTAAAGGAATGCAAAGATGAATGCCGGCATTGGGACAAAGAAGACACCGATTGTATTCATAGGGAAAAGTATAACGTAGGCGAATACAACTCCCGATACAGCGCCTGATGCGCCGACTGCAACATACGCCGGATTTTTATAATTGAATAGTACTGTTAAAAACGAACCGGTGAATAAGCTTACAAAATAAATGATAAAGAAGTACAGGCTGCCGTAAATTTCGCCGTAGCTGTTTATAAAAACCGTTTCAAGGAACGTTCCGAAACTGAACAGTGCAAACATATTAAAAAATAAATGCATGAAGTTAGCGTGAAGGAATGCAGATGTAAGCACCTGGTAATATCTTTTCTGATGAATTATCTGGTAAGGCCATTCGGAAAATCTTTCGAAGTAAATAGGGTTACTGTAAAAAGCCCAGAGCGATATTGCTACATTTGCAAAGAGTAGTGTGAACGTTACAGGTGAAGTCATTCTTAATTTAAAAGTTTCAGTTTATTAATTTTCTAATAATGCCGGGACCTTCATAAATCATCCCTGTATAAATCTGTACTAACGATGCGCCGTTACTTATTTTTTTATCGTGATCATCTTTTGTAAAAACACCACCGGCGCCAATTAAAATAAGCTTGTTATCTGTATTCAATTTATGAAATTTTTGCAAAACATCATCTGCCATTTTTTTAAGAGGCTTGCCGCTAAGTCCGCCGTCTTCAGTGATTATTTCTTTAAGATTATTTCGTGCTATCGTGGTGTTTGTTAAAATTATTCCGGTGATGCCTGCATCGTTGACTGTATTATAAATTATTCTTATCTGTTCATCATTTATATCCGGAGCAATTTTTACAAAGATGTTTTTTTCATCTTTAAATTCAGATAGAGATTTGTTCAGGTTCTTTATTTTAGTAAGCAGTTCACGTAAGCTCTCTTCTTCCTGTAATTCTCTCAGTCCTTTTGTATTGGGAGAAGAAATATTAATTGTAAAGTAATCAGCAGCGTCATACATTTTTTTGAAGCATGTAAGATAATCGTTTACGGCTTCTTCGTTCGGAGTATTTTTATTCTTCCCGATATTTACTCCAACGATAAAATCTTTAGGCAGATGTTTTCTTGCATCGAGTATGTTCTTTCTTATTTCATCAGCGCCTTTATTGTTAAAGCCCATGCGGTTTATAATACCAAAATCTTTTTTCAGTCTGAACAATCTTGGTTTTTCGTTTCCGCTTTGAGGCATTGGAGTTACAGTCCCGACTTCAGCATGAGAAAATCCCAGCGCATTCCAGAAGCGCAATGCTATGGCGTTCTTATCAAAGCCGGCTGCTAGCCCTAATCGGTTTTTGAAAACTAATCCGTTTATGTTTATTGGTTCGGTTTTATTACTTCCAAAAAGTATTTTAAAGAGCGGGTGTAGAAACGTAAACTTTGATACAAAACTTAAAGTAAAGTTATGAACTTTTTCAGAGTCGAATAAAAATAATACAGGTCTTATTATTATTTTGTACATTTGAAAATGCTAAAAAAAAAGTCCCTGAAGGATAATCCAAGGACTTTTTTTAAAATTTGTTCATAATTTGTGTCGGAACGGCAGGATTCGAACCTGCGGCCTCCAGTTCCCAAAACTGGCGCGATACCGGGCTACGCTACGCTCCGTAGAATA
>JBHEKU010000069.1:0-3613 GCA_041859205.1 Ignavibacteria bacterium
ATTTTTAAAATCTCTTCAAAATAAAAAGAACAATAAAAAAGAATGGTTTGAAAAATACAGGGAAGAATATGATACCTATCTTAGAGAGCCGATGAAGAATTTAATTGATACTCTTGCGCCTGAACTTGCCAAGATAGATAAAGATCTCGTAATTAATTACAAATCGATATTCAGAATAAACCGCGACCTTAGGTTTTCAAAAGATAAGACTCCGTACAAAACTCACTATGCTGCAGCTTTTTGTTTCGAGAGAATCAAAAAAGCTGAGCTGCCCCATGTATATTTTCATCTGGAACCCGCCGAACTTATTATTGCCGCAGGGCAATACAGCATGGATCCTGTTAATCTGAAAAAAATAAGGTATAAAATTTATTCTGAGTTCGATGAATACCTATCTATAATAGAAGATAAAAATTTTAAGAAGTTATATGGTGAAGTTGTGGGGATTAAGCAGGCAAGACCTTCCAAAGATTACGCTGAAGTAACAGATAAAAAACTTGAAGAGATTTTAAAGATGAAGCAGTTTTATGTTTTTAAATCATACAAGCCTGAACTTGCCTTCGAAACATCATTTGTAGATTTAATATTGCAGCACGCAAAAGTAAGCCATGATTTCGTGAAGTTTTTATGGGAAGCAATGAAATAGTTTGAATCACTGATTCCACTGGTTTTTACTGATTGAACGGAATAGTGAATACTAATTCAAATATCCAAGTATATCTTAATTTATTTATTCAGTAATGTTTAGAATTTCATTTAAATCAATTTTAATCAAAACAATCAGTGATTAAAAATTCATCAGCGAAATCAGCGATTAAAATCTTTATATTATACAATTTCAAAGAATGGAATCAGGAAATCTCCCTAAAGTAGTAAAGAACGCACCAATAGATACTTTAACCAGACCTTTCAGAAGGTTCATGCAGATTGAAGCTTCAAGCGGTATAGTTTTAATCTTTATTACTATAATTGCCCTTATACTCGCCAATACAGGCTACAAAGATTTTTATCTTCATTTGCTCGAGACAAAAATTATTGTTGGGTTTGGAGATTTCATTTTAAATAAAGAGATAAGCCATTGGATAAATGACGGCCTGATGGCAATATTTTTCTTTCTTGTCGGGCTCGAGATAAAAAGAGAAATGCTTTCCGGCGAACTTTCATCATTAAAGAAAGCTTCCTTCCCTATCTTTGCAGCTATTGGCGGTATGGTCTTTCCTGCATTGATATACGTTGCTCTTAATCTTGGACATGAATATGAAATGAAAGGCTGGGGAATTCCGATGGCCACCGATATTGCATTTTCACTGGGAATTTTATCGCTGCTGGGTAACCGTGTACCAATTTCATTGAAAATCTTTCTGACTGCATTTGCAATTGTAGATGATCTGGGTGCAGTAATAGTTATAGCAGTTTTTTATACGGCCAATCTATCGCTTATAAGTTTAGCAATCGGATTCGGAATTTTATTATTAATGTTCCTATGCAATTTTCTTCATGTCAGGCATCCTGCCGTTTATCTTATACTCGGGATTTTTCTCTGGCTGGCGTTATTGAAATCGGGAGTGCATGCAACTATAGCGGGAGTTCTGGCTGCTCTTACTATTCCTACAAAAGCAAAAATAGATGTAAAAAGCTTTGTAGAGAAATCAAAAAAAATTATTAACACAATAGAAGATAAAAGAACTTCACAGGAAGATATAACAAATAACATCAGCGAGCTTGAAGATAAAAGTGAAAAGGTGCTTCCTCTCTCAAACAGATTTGAACATGATTTACATTTGTGGGTGGCGTTTTTAATAATGCCTATATTTGCATTTGCTAATGCCGGTGTTACTTTGGAACAGAATATATTAACTGCAGTTACAAACAAAGTAACGCTGGGAATTATATTGGGTCTTTTCGTAGGTAAACAAATCGGTATAACTTTATTCTGCTGGCTTGCAGTGAAAACTAAAATTGCGGATTTGCCGGAGGGCACTAACTGGAAAATGATTTACGGAGCAGCTTTACTGGGCGGAGTAGGATTTACAATGTCTCTGTTTATTTCATCGCTTGCATTTGCAAATCCTGAAGTTGTAGCAAACTCTAAGATAGGAATTTTATGCGCCTCTTTAATATCAGCCTTTACAGGATATTTTATTTTGAAAAGAAGTTTAATTCACCAATCATAAAATGAAAAAGATATTTTTAATTCTTGTATTAATTTTAATTTCCGGAACGTCATTCGGACAGTATTATTTCGCAGACGGCAATCCTCCGAATTTAAAGATAACATATACAACAACGACAGGATTGCAAAATTCTGCTGAAACTATTTTTTTATCCAGAGACAGTTGCTACTATGAAACTATTTACCAGGATATCTCGAACAGATTTACTTTTTTCATAACATCTAAAAATATGGATGAGATGTATGAAATTCTCAAAAAATATGAAGTCAGTTTAATAGCATCGAAACAACTGGAACGAGCTGCCCCGGAACGAGCAGGTGATAACTTGCTGCTTCAATGGGGTGAATTTTCGTCAATCGTAATTAACAACTCAGGGAATTTTATATTACAAGATAAGTGGCTTAATAACTGGAAAAAGATTTTAAAAAACATACGCAAGTTTGTAAAAGTAGAAATAGATAACAGAAGCAGAAATTTTACTGTTAGGCTTGATGAAAGTTTTTCCGATAAAAAATTAGCAATGTATCTGAACAATGAATTTTTATATGATAATACAATTTCATCGGTAAACGTCGAGGGATTTACAATAACACTGGCAGCAGTTCCGGGACAATATTACCTGAAAACTGTTATGGCGGATATAGGAGTATCACAGGATTTTAAAGTCGATTTAATAGAAGGAACTGAACTGAAATTATCTTTAAAAGGAAACACTATAGAACTGATTAATTGAAAAAATATAAATTTTACATCGAGTACGACGGAACAGGATACTCAGGCTGGCAGAAACAAAAAAATGCAAAGTCCATACAGGAAACTATATCAAATATCATAATAGATATTTTTAAAAGCGGAAGAGGACAAAACAAATTTATAGATTTTCAGGGCTCGGGCAGAACTGATGCCGGTGTGCATGCTTATGAGCAAATTGCGCACTTAGAATGCGAGACTATGCTTGCGCCTGAAATTCTTAAATGAAAATTAACGACGCTCTACCTGCTCCGATTAATATACTTGAGATTGAAAAAACTGATGACAGATTTCATGCGCGGCACTCGGCGAAATCCAGACAATATGTATACAGAATTTCCAAAAGAAGAAGTGCTTTTGAAAAAAAATATTGCTGGTGGATAAAGGACAGACTGGATGTAAAAGCAATGAGTAAAGCTGCCGAAGAAATGATTGGTATGCATGATTTTATTTCTTTCTCTGAAAAAGCTAAAGAAGATAAATCGACCAAATGTCTTGTTGAAAATCTTGAAATAACACAGGATGAAAATTTTATTTATATTCGAATAAAGGCATCGCATTTTCTATGGAAAATGGTAAGACGAATAGTGGGAACGTTAGTTGAGGTTGGCAGAGGTAATAAAAACACAAAGGATATAAAAAATTATTTGTTAAAGCAAAGTACAGAACCTGCATTATTCACTGCTCCC
>JBHEKU010000171.1:0-8458 GCA_041859205.1 Ignavibacteria bacterium
AATAATTTCTTCTAATGAATCAGAATATACTTTCGTTCCTAATAAGTCGCTGTCTTTTGTTAATACAAGCTCCTCATCTATTAAAAAATTAAAGTGGTCTTCCATAAATAAGTTATTATATTGAGAAATTAAACAAATTCTAGTTTAAGTAATATTCATTTTTTTAATGAGAGATGATCTTATTCTTCGGTTCAACTTGAAAATACCTTCTCCCCAATTTTTTGACTAGCACTTGAAACTTGTGAGTGCTAATTTACGTTATACTATTTTAAATACACTAAATTTTCAACATAATTAAATAAAATCTACACATGAACATTAAACCATTACACGACAGAGTCGTTGTAAAGCCAAACGCAGCAGAAGAAAAAACTGCAAGCGGCATTATCATTCCTGATACTGCAAAAGAAAAACCTATGCACGGTGAAGTTGTTGCAGTCGGAACAGGCAAAGTAGCTGAAGACGGAAAAGTAACTCCCCTTACATTAAAAAAAGGCGATAAAGTTCTTTACGGTAAATACTCAGGAACTGAAATCACTATCGAAGGCGAAGAGTATCTCATTATGAGAGAATCTGACGTATACGCAATCGTCTGATTTAAGAATTAAGATATAAGATTTTAGATTTGAAAGGCTCTAAAATCTAACATATATTATAGTTTAACTACTATAATTCTAAGGGAATTATGCTTTCCCACTTAACTATTTAAAACTTAAAACTTATAATAAAATAATGGCTTCAAAATTAATAACATTCGATGCAGATGCAAGAGCCTCGCTTAAAAAAGGCGTTGACACCTTAGCAAATGCAGTGAAAGTTACATTAGGTCCTAAAGGACGTAATGTAGTTATAGATAAGAAATTCGGCGCACCGACAGTAACAAAAGACGGCGTAACCGTTGCAAAAGAAATCGAATTAGAAGATCCGATTGAAAACATGGGCGCACAGATGGTAAAAGAAGTTGCTTCTAAAACTTCAGATGTTGCCGGTGACGGAACAACAACAGCTACAGTTTTAGCTCAGGCAATCTACCGTGAAGGTTTAAAATTCGTAACATCAGGCGCAAACCCGATGGATTTAAAAAGAGGTATCGATAAATCAGTTGAAGCAATCGTAGCCGGTTTAAAAGAAATCTCCTCCCCTATTAAAGACAGCAAAGAAATCGCACAGGTTGGCGCAATCTCAGCAAATAATGATAACTACATCGGTGATTTAATTTCACAGGCGATGGAAAAAGTCGGCAAAGACGGCGTTATCACAGTTGAAGAAGCAAAAGGAACAGATACAAATGTTGACGTTGTAGAAGGTATGCAGTTCGATAGAGGTTATTTATCACCTTACTTCGTTACCAATCCGGAATCTATGGAAGCTGAGCTTGAAGATCCGTACATCCTTATCTACGATAAGAAAATCTCTACAATGAAAGACCTTCTTCCTATCCTTGAGAAATCAGCACAGTCAGGCAGAAGCATGTTAATCATTGCAGAAGATATCGACGGTGAAGCTCTTGCAACACTTGTTGTAAATAAATTACGCGGTACACTTAAAGTTGCTGCTGTTAAAGCTCCGGGCTTTGGCGATAGAAGAAAAGCTATGCTTGAAGATATTGCAACTCTTACAAAGGGTACAGTTATCTCTGAAGAGCAGGGCTACAAACTTGAAAACGCAACTGTTGCTTACTTAGGTACTGCAAAAAGAATCGTAATCGATAAAGACAACACAACAATAGTTGAAGGCGCTGGCGATGCAGGCGACATCAAAAAAAGAATCAATGAAATAAAAGGACAGATGGATAAAACTTCATCTGACTATGATAAAGAAAAATTACAGGAAAGACTTGCAAAGCTTTCAGGCGGCGTTGCTGTATTGAAAATCGGCGCAGCTACAGAAGTTGAAATGAAAGAAAAGAAAGCAAGAGTGGAAGATGCATTGCATGCTACAAGAGCTGCAGTTGAAGAAGGTATCGTTCCCGGCGGCGGAGTTGCTCTTATAAGAGTTGCCAACAGACTCGATGCAATCAAAGATGATAACCACGATATTATGCTCGGCGTTTCCATTATCAGAAAAGCTATCGAAGAGCCTATAAGACAAATCGTAGCTAATGCCGGTATGGAAGGTTCAGTTATCGTGAACAACGTAAAACTGAAAACAAAGAAAGAAGATGTTAACTACGGTTACAATGCTTTCAGCGATAAATATGAAGATTTGGTAAAAGCCGGTGTTATCGACCCGACAAAAGTAACAAGAGTCGCGCTTGAAAACGCTGCTTCAGTTGCTTCAATGTTGTTGATGACAGAAGCTACAATCGTAGAGAAACCTGAAAGAGACAAAGCTCCTATGGGAATGCCTCCAGGAATGGGCGGTGGTATGGGTGATATGTATTAATACCCTGCTTAGTTATTCAAATCGTTTCATATATAAAAGAAGCCCTCAATTGCGCAAGCGATTGAGGGCTTTTCTTTTATAAAATACCTAACATTGGTTAGAAAATTCAAGTAGGATATGAGGTTGAGAAATCAAAAAGGAATTAATATATTATAAATAAAGAACCCAACTCAAATGCCAAAATATTTATCAAAAAATTCGACAACCAAAATAGGTGTAAATTATGTTAGATCAATTGTTGAGAAATTTAATTGTATTTTTCAGCAAATTGATACTTCTAATGATATTGGTATAGATGCAATTATGGAAATAATAAAGGATGAAAAGCCTACTTGTAGTTTTGTAGCAGTTCAAATAAAATCTGGTAATTCGTATTATAGAAAAACTGGTAATCTGTGTAAAATTCCTATAAAGGATCATCGTTCATATTGGAGTAAACACCCATTACCAGTTTATGGGATTGTTTTTGTTCCAGAATTTGAAAGAGCACATTGGGTAGATATAAAGTCATATTTGAAAAATTACCCAGATGATACTATTATAACTTATGAAGCAACATTAGCAAATTTATTAACTGACAAAACTTTTTTCACACAGTTTGTCCCAGAATTGCTTAACGATACACCTGATATTTCATTTGAATTTGCAAAGATATTATTTACCTCTGAAAAACAAGATGAATTTTTTCTCGGACTTTATAGTCTTTTCAAACTTTTTGGAGATAAAAATGAAACTTGGGATCTTTTGGTGAATTATTTTAAAAATAATTTGCCTGAAAAAATTCCATCAATGTTAATTTATTATTTGGCATATATACCTTGGCATGGAGATATCTTTTATTATAAAGATACAGTAACAGAATCTTCACGAAAATATGGTAAAACTTTAATCTCTAACTTTGGTGTAGATGAAGTATTAAAATTGTTAAGTTTTGTGGATGAGGAAAATATGATATCAAGAGGAAGTGTAGGGCAATCTGTTGAGGCGCTTATTTCAATAATTCCAAATCATAATTCTTACTTAGAAGAAATTATTAAAAATGATAAGATCTCTGTTAAAATACGTGAGATTACTGCGATTATTTATGCTTATTATAATGGTAAAAACAGTCTTACCTTATTAAAAATTTTTACAAGAGATTCATGGTATGTTCAGGAATTAATTCAATATATAGAAGAAAATGGTGGAATTGATCCTTATTTATAATTTATCGTAATTCAATAATCGAATAATTACTTTCTCTTTTTTAACGACATCCAATTCGCAAATAAATCTGAAAAATCTTTACAGAATTTATTATTTCCACCATAATATGTTTTAAAGTACATTTTAAGACCTTCAATAAACTTTTTTTCAGCAAATTTATTTTGATAAGGATTATATTTTTTTATTCGATCTGTAAACCGAATATTATTAATTTCAAAATCAAAAATATCTTGAACTGTTAAATTACAGGCAAGACTTATTTTTTTAGATATAATTTTTAAGCATTTCGAGTATAGCATATAATCATCATAAGTAACGCACAAAGGGGAATTTGGTGCAGGAAGTTTATTGTCAGGTAATAAAAATTTAAAGTTATTCTTGAAATGCTCTAAGTTAGGTTCTATTAAAGAAGAATAGAGTTTATTAGATTTATCAAAGTTTTTAGCGGATTTATGTACAATCTCATTTCGAAGTTGTCTATAATATTGAATAATGTTAGATTCTGGGCATTCCCAAAATTGTATATAAATATCTTTATCAAGATTATGCTTTAATTGTGAATAAGGATCTAAGTCTTTTGTTGAGGTTCCTTTCTTAATTTTAGCTTTCCATCCACTAAAGTTTTTTAGAATTATGTATTCAGATATAAATTCTTTTAAGAAAACCTCTTGATTGTTATAAGTCTGGACTATATACGAATATGCGATTAATTTTTTTATTTTAGCCCAATCACCAGCACCATAACTAATTCTAAATTTTTCGGAAAGTTCTCGAATATACTCTATACTGTTTAAATTATTATTTTTAATGTGCTCTTCTAAAAAAAGCATGGATATCTGATTGGCTTGGAAACAAGAATCTTGGTCACCTAATTGTTTTTTCAGATTTCTCATTGAGGGGAAATCAAGTATATTTTTAATTTTTTTCATTTAATTTCATTCATTGTTAAATTATTATTAACGAAAAATATAAAAACTTAATTACTTTAAAAAAACAAATAAAAAAACTCTTCATTCAGCCGTTGGTGATATTCTGACCAACAACCGCATTCTAGAAGTTGTTTGTGAAAACACCAACTACGGCTCAGAAGAACATTTCAAAAATTCATAATTGCAAAATCCCCCTATTCCTACTAATAGGCAATAATCCTTTTGAATAAATTTCCTTTCTTGTTATATTTGTGTTAGTCAAACAAGTTATCAATCCCGCTTCCCGCTTAAGCTGGACAAGGAAGACAGGACTGGGCTTCGCCCAGAAATCCATCACAGATTTTTTCAAATGACGAATTTTTTAAAACTCCTGTATTGATAAATCAATATTTATTTTTCAAAATCCGTCAAAAATCCGTCAAATTTTATGAAATTTTTTTAATTTATAGTTAACCAGCCCCTACCCCCTCCTTAATAAGGAGGGGGCAAATTACGCGAGTACAAAACGGCCTTATAAATTTTCCGTGAAGAAAATCACGAGAACAAGCGAGGCGAGACGTATGTCTGAGCGAGCCATAGCGAGCGAGTTTACGTCGTAGCCCGCTTTTCGGAGTGATTTTTAGTCCGCCATGGCGGATTGATTTTTTTGGTTCTTTTTGTATCAAGACAAAAAGAACAATCCGCCAAAGGCGGATAAGAAGGAACAAGGATTCTCCTTTAAATCCTCCACTATCAAAATTATATTAAAGCAACAAACTCTCTCACATGAAATTAATCTTATTACTAATACTATTCACTCCCCTGTTTTTGTTTGCTCAGAAAGAAGTTACACTGACTGAAAGCAGCGAAGTTAAAATCTGCGGGCGGATTTTATACATCGACGGAATATATGTTTATGACGGTAACATAAGAGCGGATATATCCATACTGATGCAAGAAAATTCAAAGCCCATTATCGGCGGATATAAAATGGGAGATACGATTGATATTAAATCCGGCTGCCGCTATTATATAACAATGATACAAAAATTCGGTCTAAACAGCTCAAAAGGATACGTTGTTTTATCTAAAGAGCAAGACCTCACAGCCTACTTAGATATGGCACTTTCTAATCTTAAGCTCGATGAAAAATTTATTATAGGAAGTCAGGAATGGCGGGCAATACGCATTTCTAAAGATGATGCAGACTTTGAAATCAAGAACAGTAAAGGAAAAACGGAATCGGTTACATTAAAGAAAAATGATTTAATATGGAATGGCTTTACTTTGTACAAAATTTCTGATTTTCTTGCAAATGCTTCTGATAAACTCAATGAGCAATGGACAATAGAATTGAAAGTAGTAAAAGATTATTCTTATCTTAATCCGAATACACCGAGCATTGACGGAGAATTGATAAATCCTCCTCCAATGGGTATCGATAGCCCTACCAGACTTATCATTCGTAAGATGAAATATTATCCCAAGGAGGAATTTGATCAGAAAGAGTACGATGCGACTCCCGTAAAATACTGGGTATTGAAGGTATTTTTATATCACACCGGACGTGCCAGACCAATGATTGAAATGAACTTATTGGGTTACAAGACTATGGAGGAATATGAAGGCTTTAAATCATTTGATACTGAAGCTGAAGTATTGCAATATGCGAAGGAGAATGGGATAAGTGATGTTGTGCTGGAAGAAAAATGATTTTCAGTTATGAGTTATGAATTTTATCAAAGCATAATAAATTCTATGCTTCTTAAACCACCCCTAACCCCTCCTTGGTAAGCTTTCAGCTATCAAGTCCCGCTTTAGCGGGAGAGGGGAACATTCATAACTCATAACTCATAACTCTTTCCCGTCTATTCCTAAATGGCACAGCGCAAAATCGTATTTCACCGGGTCGTTGGGGTCGAACTCTTTAAGTTTCTCAGTCAGCTCTATTGCAAACTTAATATCACATGATTTCCGCTTAACAAGCTTCAGCTTTTGCGCAATTTTATAGACATGTGTATCAACGGGCATTATAAGCTTAGAGGCACTGACTTTATCTGACCAAATCCCTAAATCAATGTCGTCTTTCCGCACCATCCAGCGCAGATACATGTTCAATCGTTTAGCAGTTGAGTTTTTTGAGATGTCGGGCAATAAGTAGTATATTTTGTTATGGGTTATACTCTGCGAAAAGAACTGTAACGGAGCAGTAATGTTTACTTCATCTTCACTGTATAACTTCAGAAATAGATTCTTCAAAGAGCCGTATTTTATCAGAGCTTTTTGCATTCCCAAAATAAGATTGGACAGGTCTTTTTCATCGTTGAATCTATAATACAAGCCTTTGAGATGCTTTTTGTCTTTAATCTGCGAATAATTAATGGTAAATTCGTAAGGATTCCATGAAATAGACTCGAAAAAACGGTGTGTGAACTGATTTATCTGGTCAACTCTGCCGTAGGCATAGGATGAGATAATCAGACCGGCAATCTCAATATCACGCTCATTTTGGAATTTATGCAGCGTCCATATGGGGTCTTTTGAGGACTGCTTTTTATGATATTTATGGTAAAGATTATCTAAAAACTCTTTTAATTCTGCTTTTTTCAATTAATTTTAAGCTTTTTCTACTAAATGAAGAAAATATTAATACTGGGCGAAAACGAAAAACTGAATACCGAACTGAAACATATGTTCTATGCCGATTCTATTCTGACTAAGAATTCCAAGGAATTTCCCGATATCATTTTCGAAACTACTAATATAAACAGAGAGATTAAATTCAATAATCTAAAGTATATTGACGACAATTACGATGCCACGACACCTGTGATTTCCTCGTCCATCTGCATTCCTGTGCTTGAGCAAAGCGTGGAATCATGGCGGCCTGAGCGAATAATCGGCGCTGCTCTCTACCCTACTTTTTCCGAATTGAAGGGAATGGAAATCTCTAAAACACATATTACTGACGAGCATATTTTCCAAAAAGTAAAAACATGGCTGGAGTATTTTAAGGAAGTCCATGTTGCGACTGACAGAGCAGGATTGATACATCTCAGAATAATTTCACTCATAATAAACGAAGCGTATTTAGTCTGGCAGGAAGGTACATCAAACGAGGCTGATATTGATACTGCGATGAAGCTCGGCACTAACTATCCTTACGGTCCGATTGAATGGAGCAAACGCATCGGCTTAGATCTCATATACCACGTGCTATTAAAGATGAATGATGAGTTTAAGGATGACAGGTACCGCATTACACCGCTTTTAAAAGAAAAGTACCTTGAGCAGCTTATTGTTTCCAATTAATAATTAATAATTAACAGCTGGTGCTGTTCTGAAAATTGTTAACTGATAATTGTTAATTCTTGTTAATTACTAATTGATAATTGTTAATTGAAAAAGACTACATTCTACATCGTTCGGCACGGCGAAACCATAGGAAACACACAAAAAATAATTCAGGGACATTCCGATACAGAGTTAACAGAAAAAGGCATAACCCAGGCTCATGCTATTCGTGAGGAGCTGGCGCATATTAACTTTACCGCTGCATTTTCATCCGACCTTGGAAGAGCAAAGACTACTGCAGAAATATTTTTAAAAGATAAGAAAATTCCTTACAAAACTTCACCTTTGATACGTGAGAGATGTTTCGGCAAATATGAAACGGGTTTTTACAATGATATGTTCGAAGCGAATAAAGAGTTTCATGATATGCTGGAAAATCTTGCGCATGAAGAACGGCGTGTATCGAAACTCTCCGATGATATTGAATGTGATGCAGAGCTATGGGAGCGATTCAGTAAATTCATAAAAGAAACTGCTCCAAATTATATCGGTGAAAATGTTTTAGTAATCAGCCACGGCGGATTTATGAAGGCGCTTCTTCTTGAGCTTCACTACGATACTTATGAAAATACTTTAAAAGGAAGATTCGGGAATACAGGATATAT
>JBHEKU010000260.1:0-4744 GCA_041859205.1 Ignavibacteria bacterium
TCCATTAACCCCTCCCTAACCCTCCCCTTCGTAAGGGGAGGGAATACTTTCATGCCTCGCAGAAGCGGGGCATTTTTGTTTTGAGGAAATTCTGAGAAGTTCTTCCCCCTCCTTTATAAGCTATCAATTATCAAGTCCCGCTTTAGCGGGAGAGGGGGACTGAGGGGGCGGTATCAAACAAGCTTCCCCCCTCCTTTGCTTTATCATCACTTCACTCAGTATCACCCAGTTAGATTTTGATCTCGAAAGGTTATTTCGAATTTATAAGTTCCTTCAATTTTGTACTTAGTCTCAATCTATCTGCAATATCTTTTAAAGGAAGTAATTCACTTAAAAGCAGCTCAGCTTTTGATTTTATCTCTTTTGCTGAGTTTGAGCCGGTTTTTATTTCCAGTATTTTTTTTGCAAAATAATAGTAATCATTATACATTTTTTTAATATTATCTCCCAGTTTCTTTTCGCTTGCAACAAAGTATTTTAACGATTCTAAAGTTGAGAAAGCATTATCATAATAATTTAGCGCATAATAAATTTCAAAAAGGTAAATTTGCAGCATTTTCTTGTACTGTATAAGTTCTTTTTTAACTTTTACATTGTAACTTAATGCTTCTTTAAACTTTTTTTTGTGAATTAAGTATCCGCACATACAAAAATTATACAGGTTTTCACGAAAATCCTCGCTCACTTCATTGATGTGTATTTTCAGAAGCTCCTCCGCGAATTCGTTGTCATCTACCCTTAAGCTGGCATAAAAGCTCTCAAGAAAAACCGATACTTGTAAATAATTAAAATGTAATTTGAAATATTTGTTACGGATTACAGTTTTCAGATAGAAGTTTCTATCTCCGGAGTATTTCGGGTTACCGTCAAATGGAGTAGTTATAGATGTCAATCTAAAAAGAAAAGCGTGCTTGTAGTAATCATCTAATTTTGAGTAATTATCAAAAATTAATTTTTTTAGCATCCGGTAGTTTTCGTAGTTACCGATATCCTGATAGCACTTGTATGAGTAATAAAAAATTTTGATAAGGAAGCCGTATTCAGTTTCATCTGTACCTAATGATTTTATGAAACCGTCATAGTTAAAATTGGGTAAGAATGCCTTATCCATAATAGTTGAAAAGTTCTTATTTACTTGAGCGTACATTTGCTTATGCGAGAAATGATTTTCAATCTTATCAAACAGCATATACATAAAAAACTCGTATTCTCTTTTAATCGCAGTTTCTGCCTGCTCACGTTTATTTAAAAGTATAAGTGAGGAAGCTGTTTCAATTTCAAAATTTAATAAACTGAAGAAAATATCGCTTTCAACTTTCTGGTCAGTAAATAGTTTGGCTTTTATTTCTTTGTATTTTACATTGTACTGCTTATTAAGATTTCTGACTCTGTATTCTTCAAGCAGACATATATTTGTTAATCTTTCCAGTTTCCCCGTACTAAGCTGCAAAAAATACTCATCAATGCACTTCAGTAAAATTGAAATGTTTTTTCTCATTAATGATGGATTAATCTTTTTGCCATTATAAATAATTTTGAATATTTCTTCCTTTACAATTTTTTCTTCAGGGAATTCCGGATGGTATTTGGCAAGCGTTTTATAAAGTTTATATATAATGTTATCGGTTCCAAAAAACCTTGCTTTAAGAAATTTGTCAAATTCTTTTGTATCGGACTTTGAAAATGTCTTTAATACTTCGATGAGACTGGAATTATTCATTTATTACTGAAAATTATTGTCTGTACCGGTTTGAACATGTTTCACAGATGAATTTTAAAAAAATCTAAATAATGCTTATTTTTGCGCATTTTCAACCCAAATATACTTGCTTATAGAATATCTCATTTCACAAATAACTTTCTTTTAATTGGAGTTTAAAAGTTGATTAATTTATCTTTTACAAACTTTTAGTGATACTACACTTACTATTAGAAAAAAATTTATTTATGAACAAATTTTTTTACACTATTATTTTTTCGATTTTAGTAATTACTTCTTCAATTGCACAGACTCCAAATGCTGATATGTGGGTAACAAACGGTGTAGTCCGTACAATTGCTGTTAACGGCGATTATACTTATTTAGGAGGAGAATTTACTTATGTTGGTCCCAATACGGGCTTTGGAGCAAAACTTACAACTTCATCGCAACTGCCTGACATGACCTTTCCAAAAGTAAACGGAAGCATTAAAGCTGTTACTCCTGATGGAAGCGGGGGCTGGTATATAGGGGGCAGCTTCACTAAAGTCGGTTCTTCTAATATGAACTATATTGCGCATATAAACTCAAACGGCACGGTTGATGCGACGTGGAATCCGAATGCAAACAATACTATCAATACAATTGTCATCAGCGGCAGCGATATTTACGCCGGAGGGTTATTCACTACAATTGGCGGGCAGACACGTAACCGCATAGCAAAGTTAAATAATACAAACGGACAGGCAGATGCAACCTGGAATCCGAATGCAAACAATAATGTAAATACAATTTCCATCAGCGGCAGCGATATTTACGCCGGAGGAACTTTTACTACAATAGGCGGGCAGACACGCAACCGTATTGCAAAGCTGAATAACACAAATGGAAATGCAGATGCGACGTGGAATGCAAGTGCAAACAATACTATCAATACAATTGTAGTCAGCGGCAGCGATGTTTACTCCGGAGGAACTTTTACTACGATAGGCGGGCAGGCACGCAACCGTATAGCAAAGTTAAATAATACAAACGGACAGGCAGATGCCACCTGGAATGCAAATGCAAGCAATACTGTAAATACAATTGCCATTAACGGGAGCGATATTTATGCCGGAGGAAATTTTACTACAATAGGCGGGCAGGCACTTCTCCGTATCGCTAAGCTGAACAATTCAAACGGAAATGCAGATGCGACGTGGGCTCCCAATGCAAACGCTGCTGTAAATACAATTGCCATAAGCGGTAGTGATATTTTTGTAGGGGGAAATTTTTCAATAATCGGCGAGCAGACACGAAGCTTTATCGCAAAGCTGAACAACACAAACGGAAATGCAGATGCCGCCTGGGTTCCGAATGCAGGCAGTACTGTCAATACAATTGCCGTCAGCGGCAGCGATGTTTACGTAGGAGGATTATTTAACTCAATAGGCGGGCAGTACCGTAGTTATATCGCAAAGCTGAACAATACAAACGGACAGGTTGATGATGCCTGGAATCCTATGGCAGGCAGTAATGTCTATTCAATTGCCGTCAGCGGCAGCGATATTTATGTCGCAGGTAACTTGTTGTCAATAGGCGGGCAGTTAATCAACCGTATCGCAAAGCTTAACAACACAAACGGGCAAGCCGATGCCTCCTGGAATCCGAATGCTAACAGTATTATCTATGCAATGGTCGTTAGTGGCAGCGATATCTATGTTGGAGGTAACTTTACATCAATCGGCGGTCAGACACGCAATCGTCTCGCAAAGCTGAACATCGCAAGCGGAAATGCAGACGCTACATGGAATCCGGATGCAGGTCCTTTGGTATATACAATTGCCGTCAGCGGCAGCGATATTTATGCGGGGGGATTATTCAATACTATCGGCGGAGAGACGCGCAATTACATCGTAAAGCTGAACAATACAAACGGACAAGCAGATGCCACTTGGAATCCGAATCCAAACAGTACAGTCAATTCAATTGCCGTCAGCGGTAGTGATATTTTTGTAGGGGGAAGTTTTTCAACAATCGGCGGACAGACGCGCAATTATATCGCGAAGCTGAACAATACAAACGGAAACGCAGATGCCACTTGGAATCCGAATTCAAGCAGCAGTGTTTATTCAATTGCCGTCAGCGGCAGCGATGTTTATGCAGGGGGGGCATTTACATCAATCGGCGGGCAGACACGCAACTTTATTGCAAAGCTGAACAATACAAACGGAAATGCAGATGCTGCATGGGATGCAAATGCAAATGCTAATGTTCTTACAATAGCCATCAGCGGCTCCGATATTTATGCAGGAGGTAATTTTACCACAATGGGCAGTTACGCTGAAGGATATTTGGCTTTATTTACCGGCAGAACACTTCCTGTAGAACTGGCTTCATTCACTGCTAAAAGTTCTGGAAGAAATATAACATTGGATTGGAACACTGCCGGCGAAGTAAACAACTACGGCTTCTACATTGAAAGAAAAGACGGGGAAAATGATATATGGAAAGAAAGAGGTTTCATCGGCGGAAATGGAACAGTCAGTACGCCTAAAAATTATTCTTATGAAGATAAAAATATTACAACAGGAAAATATAACTACAGACTGAAGCAGATTGATTACAATGGTAACTATGAATATTACGATTTGCAAAATGAAGTTGTGATTGGAGTGCCGGGCAAATTTGAATTGAGTCAGAATTATCCTAATCCTTTCAATCCATCTACAATTATCAATTATCAATTAGCAATTAACAGCTTTGTTGAATTGAAAATATAAGATATAAGCGGAAGGGAAGTTATGCAGCTTGTGAATGAAATTAAACCGGCTGGATATTATACGGTAAAGTTTGATGCATCAAATCTTTCAAGCGGAATGTACTTTTATAAAATTCAGGCAGGGGATTTTTCCTCAGTAAAGAAGATGGTGCTTGTGAAGTAAAATATGAATCACTGATTTCACTGATTTGAAATGATTTACATGATTTACATGATTTACATGATTTACATGATTTACATGATTTACATGATTTACATGATTTACATGATTTACATGATTTACA
>JBHEKU010000053.1:0-5304 GCA_041859205.1 Ignavibacteria bacterium
TACCAATGCCGAAGCTTTTATGTTAATAAGAGAAATTAAGTAATATCCGTACAGATAAATAATAATGAACGATAGAAAAATTGTATTTGTAAATCAGGCAACAGGATATTTAACGATTGACATTATAAATGAGTTTGCAAAGGAATTTAAGGAAACTGTTCTTATAACAGGAAGCATAAGAGTTCAGGATATTCCTTTAGATCCAAAGGTAAAAATTTCATGGATAACTCTTTACAAACGTAACAGCAATTTTCAGAAATTAAAATCGTGGCTATTAGGTACGATACGAATTTACTTTCAACTATTGTTTAAATACAGAAATCATGAAATTTTTTATATAACTATTCCTCCCAGCGCATATTTACTTTCTTTGTTTTTCAAGAATAAATTTTCTCTTCTGGTATTCGATGTTTATCCTGATGTTCTTAAAATTTTTAAAATTGGAGAGAGCAGTCTTCTTTACCGGTCATGGGTAAAATGGAACAAAAAATTGTTCGCACGTGCACACAGACTTTATACAATCGGTACAGGTATGAAAGTACTTTTAAGCAAATATATTGAGAGCAATAAAATTGATTTAATACCGCTATGGTCAGGCTTAACAAAAATTCATCCGATTGAAAAATCCGACAATATTTTCATTAAGCAAAATAAAATTGAAGGTAAGTTTATTGTACAATATTCCGGCAATATAGGCGCTACACATAATATTGAGATACTTGTAAAGATAGCTGCAGAAATGACACAATATGAAAATATACTTTTTCTAATAATAGGCAGGGGTGACGGCTATAAAAATATTGCATCGCTCATTGAAAAGAACGAACTAAAAAATTGTATGCTTCTTCCTTTTCAGCCGGATGATATGCTGAACTATTCTCTCGCGGCAGCAGATCTGGGAGTAGTTATCTTAGATGACAAAGTTGCTCATGCCAGCATGCCGAGTAAAATATATAATATGCAGGCAGTAGGCGTTCCGCTTCTTGCTATATCTGATTTGAAATCAGAGGTAAATACTCATATTGAAAAATACCAAATCGGAAAATGTTTTACAGAAAATAACTTTACCGGAATAAAAAATTTTATAATAAAATGTGAAAGTGACCAGGCCTTGCTTGAGTCATACAAAAAAGCTGCTAAACTTGCTGCGAAAGAATTCACGATTCATAATGCTAAAAAATATTTAGATCTGTATGTCAGTCAAAATTAAAATTAAGGATTTCCAACCATGAAAACATTTTTCAGAAGATTTTTATACTTCGGATATTACATTAAAAAACTCGACTACCCAAAATTTAAATCTCAGCTTAAAAAAGCAAAAGAAGATTCTAAAAAATCTACTTTAAGTATTTACTCAGATATTTTAAAATCTTCTTTTAAATATAATATTTCTATTCTCGAATATTTTTATTTCTTGTTCCACCTTCATCCTGAACATGAATACAGAAATACATATGCAGGAACAGGATTTATGTATGACCAGATTACAATTTTGAATCCGAAGGCAGGGCGTGATATCCTGGAGGATAAGATTATTTTTTTAAAGCACTATGCAAAATTTGTAAAACACGGTTACGTTTCGCTTAAAGAGTTAAACGAAAATAAATCATCATCAGAAAATATCTTATCTAATAAATCAGAGAAAATTGTTTTAAAAAATTCATTCGGGCAATGCGGTATAGGTGTGGAAGTACGGAATTCAAATGAATTTACTCACGAAAGTTTAATTGCAAGACTTACAGAAACAGGAAATGATTTTGTAGAAGAATATGTAGTTCAGCATGATGATTTAATGAAATTATCTCCATCAGGCTTAAACACGATAAGAATCATAACAGAGTTAAATGATAAGGGAGAGGTTGATATTTTAGGATGCCGTTTGAGAATTTCAATAAATTCTCAGGTGGATAATATGGCTGCGGGAAATATTGCTGCACCGATTGACCCTGAAACAGGGATAGTGAACGGTCCGGGAGTTTACAGTGATATTTTAAAACATGATGAAGAAATACATCCTGTAACAAATGTTAAAATTGTTGGATTTCAGGTTCCGTTCTGGAAAGAAACTTTAAATACTGCAATTGAAGCTGCGAAGATAAGCCAGACAAATCGTTCAATCGGCTGGGATCTTGCTGTAACAAATAACGGTCCTGAACTAATTGAAGGAAATCATGACTGGTGTAAACTCGTGTGGCAGCTTCCTATAAAAAAAGGAATGAAACAAGTTCTTCAAAAATATACCGAACAGAAAAATTAATTTAATATGAAAAACATTCTTATATCAGGAATCGGCGGTCCTACTCCCCGCTCAGTTGCAAGAAGAGTACGCGAAGTTCTTCCCGATTGCAACATTATCGGAATAGATGCAAACAAAAAAGCTCTGGGATTTTATATGAAAGGTTTAGTTGATAAGCATTACATAGTTCCCCGCGCTTCGGATAGTTCATACTGGGATACAATTAATAAAATAATCTCCGATAACAAAATTGACTTAGCATTTATACAGCCTGAATTTGAAGTAATCAAATGGGGTGAGCTTTATAAAGAAAAAGGTGAATTCCCTTGTCCCGTGCTTCTGCCTCCGTTAGAGCTTGCACAGATGCTGATGAATAAAGCTTTAATGTCCGATGTACTCGAAGGCACGGATTACATTCCTAAAACAGTAAAAATTTCCCCGCAGGAACCGAAGTATGATGAGATAGATGCAAAGGTCGGTTATCCCTGCTGGATAAGAGCAACAGTCGGCTCCGGCGGACTCGGCTCTCTTAAACTTAACAGTAAAAAAGATTTAGAAGCCTGGCTGCTTATTCATAAAGATATAAAAGAGTTTACCGTAAGTGAATTTTTAACGGGAAGACATCTTGCAAATCAGATGCTCTACATTGACGGCGAGTGTATTAAAAATGCCGGGCTTCATTGCGCAGAATATGTAATGGCAGATATAGCGCCTTCTAAAGTTACAGGTAATACATCATTCGGAAGATTAATAAACGAAGAGAAGCTTTTGAAATTTTGCGAAGAATGTATTTCTGAAATTTCCAGACGCACAGGTATTGTGCCGCATGGAGTATTAAGTTTTGATTTAAAGGAAGACGCAAACGGAAATTTAAAAGTCACTGAAATTAATATCCGCCATATGGCTTACACAGGGATTATGGCTTCAGCAGGATTTGATCTTATAAACGATACTATATTATATCTCACCGGTAAAACAGATGAAATAAAAAACAGAGGTCTTTACTCGTTTGATAAAGATTATATTTTTCTGAGAGATGTAGATATTGAGCCGATATTAATGTGCGAAAAGGATTTATAGTTGAATTCATTAGTTAAATTCTGGCTTCATCCATTTAATATCTTTTGGCTGTTATTTCTTGCAGGTATACTTGCTTATTTTTTAAAAAAAGAAAAAGTCTACATTGTATTATTTGTTATTGCAGGAATCTGGTTTTTAATAACTTCAAATTTTTTACTCCCGAATTTTTTAATTACTCAATTAGAAAATCAGTATACTCCTCTAACGAAAGATAAGATTCCAAATGATTCGTTAGCTTATAATATTATCGTTTTAGGTGCGGGATTTTCAAACAATAAAAAATTACCTTTTAACGACCAGTTATCACCAACGGCGCTATCAAGATTAATCGAAGGAGTAAGAATTCACAATCTTCTTCCTAAGAGCAAAATGGTAGTATCAGGACCCGGAGCCGCCGGCGAGATAACACAAGCAGAAGTTTTTTCCAAAACGGCGGGCTCATTAGGGGTAGATACTAATCTTATTTCTACTATAAAAACTGCCAGAATTACTCACGAAGAAGCAAAGGCATATTCAGAAAATTTTGATAAAAATACTCCGGCAATTTTAGTAACCAGCGCAGCGCATATGCCTCGTGCAATGATGATGTTTCAAAGTTTTGGAATTACTCCTATACCGGCGCCAACCGACTTTCAGTCAAAATTTAATGCTGATGATTCACCTTCATGGTTCCCTTCATTGGAGAATATGAATAAAATGAAAACTGCAACAATAGAATATGTCGGTATTTTGTATGCTAAGTGGTTTCTGCTTTAAAGTTATATCTGATAATAAATCTCCCTATGTATTAATATATTTTTCAACTGAATGAGAAAATTATGACTTCAACACAAACAAAAGAAAGTAAAGCAAATTCTGATAAAGAAGGAGTACTGCCAAAGATTTGGCTCTCATCTCCTCATATGGGAGGAAATGAGCTAAAGTTTATTCACGAAGCATTTGAATCAAACTGGGTTGCTCCTTTAGGACCAAACGTCGATAACTTTGAAAAAGATCTTCAAAGTTTTACCGGTGTAAAACATGCTGCAGCTTTATCTTCAGGGACGGCTGCAATTCACTTAGGATTAGTTTTAATGGGTGTGAAAGCCGGTGATTATGTTATATGCCAGAGCATGACTTTCTCTGCATCGGCAAATCCTATTGCATACATTGGCGCTATTCCTGTATTTGTAGATTCAGAACCTGAAACATGGAATATGTCTCCTGATGCTTTAGAAGAAGCGATAAAAAAATTAATATCAGAAAATAAAAAACCCAAAGCAATTATACCCGTCCATCTTTATGGAATGCCGGCAAAAATGGATGAGATAATGGCTATCGCAGAAAAATATGAAATAGGTATAATAGAAGATGCAGCAGAAGCATTAGGGTCTATATATAAAGGCCGACCTGCCGGTTCATTCGGGAAGTTTGGCGTACTTAGCTTTAACGGTAATAAAATAATTACTACAAGCGGAGGCGGTGCATTGATTTCAAATAGCGGGGAAGATATTCAGAAAGCCAGATTTTTATCTACACAGGCAAGAGATGCCGCGCCACATTACCAGCATTCACATATTGGCTACAATTATCGAATGTCTAATATTGTTGCAGGTATCGGCCGCGGGCAGATGGAAGTTCTCCCCGAAAGAATTAAATCAAGAAGAAAAAATTTTGAAACGTACAAAAACTTTTTCAGCTCAATTGACGGTGTTTCTTTTTTAGAGGAACCGAATGAAGATTATTACTCAAACAGGTGGCTTACAACTATACTTGTTGAGCCAGAAATAACCGGCGGTATTACAAGAGAAACAATACGATTGGAATTTGAAAAATTTAACATCGAAGCAAGACCGCTTTGGAAACCTATGCACCTTCAGCCGATTTTTAATGAATGTAAATATTTCGGAGGAAGTGTTTCAGAAGATATATTTGAAAAAGGACTTTGTCTGCCATCGGGCTCAAACTTAACTGATTCAGACTTTGAAAGAATTTTTGATGTGTTAAAT
>JBHEKU010000058.1:0-12965 GCA_041859205.1 Ignavibacteria bacterium
TAATTACAAGCTTTAAAAAAGAAACACAGATGACTATGATTTTTATGATGTCACAGATAAAAAATTTTAAATTTAATCAGTGAAATCATATTTATCATAAAAATCTGTGTTTCTTTTTTAAGTGCAATCAGTGATTAAAAAATTTATTTTACCAATGTCATTTTTCTTACTTCGGAAAAATTTGTTGTCAGTAGTTTATAAAAATAAACTCCGCTTGGCAGAGATGCTGCATTAAAATTTAAAGAATAATTTCCTGCATTTTGTCTTTCACTTACAAGCGTACTTACTTCATTTCCCAAAGCGTCATAAACTGTAAGAGTTACAAAATCAGAAGCCGGCAGTGAGTAATTTATAGTTGTACCCGGGTTGAACGGGTTAGGATAATTTTGTTTCAGTAAAAAATTATTCGGTGTTACATTCGGATTCTCAATGCCTGAAGGTGTCAGTCCGCCTGTAGTAGTTTTAAGTATTATTCCTGCATTACCAACTATCCATCCTGTATATTGATCAACAAAACAAATATTATTTAATTGTGTTGTATCGCCGCTTATTTGTGCGCTCCAGCTGCTTCCGTAATTTAATGAATTAAATATTCCTCCCTTATTACTGAGCGCAAACGTGCCTGCGTTAGAAGTATATTTAAGCTTTACAAGTCTGTGTCCATATAAAATCCCCCATGCAGTATGCTGCCAGTCTGAGCCGTTATTAGTAGTCCACCATACATCGCTCTCGCCTCCGACTATTGCCCGGCTATTTCCATCAATATCTAATGACCATAAATTAAGATTAATTGCTGCAGGAATGGTTTCTTCCCAACTTATTCCTGAATTTATTGATTTATTTGCATATCCAAAACTTATAGAATACCCGGTAGTCCAGCTGGAATATTTTACATCTGTGCCATAAGAACCACCCGTTATTTCTCCGCCTTTTGTTTCCCAGGTAACACCACCGTTAGTTGTAAAAAAGCGTCCGCTAATTACTATTGAATCTTTTGTGTTATCTTTATCCAGGAATTGAATGAATTTATACGATGCAAGCCCGGTATATTTTGGTAACCATGTAATTCCTCCGTTCGTAGTTCCATATATTCCATTCGGGGAAAGGTACACTCCTTCATTAGCGTTATGAAAAATTACCCGTGAAATAGGGTAAGTAGTTTTTAAAATTATAGTCCATGTAGTTCCTCCGTTTACGGTATTCAAAACATAACCCGAATCTGATGAACCAGGACCTGTAGGTATATACGATCCGCTTGCATATCCTGTATTAGAATTTACAAAAGATACATCGTTAAGGTTTTGAATTGTTCCGCTTGTCTGCCGAACCCAGCCGAGTTGAGCAAAAACATTTGATGCTGCAAGCAAGAAAGCCAAAAGGTAAAATATAGTTTTCATAGATTTAGAATATTTATTGCAGAACCTAGTATTAATATAATAGTCATCCTAACAAAAACCTAACAATAATTAGTCAATTAGCCTGTAGTTTTTCCCTTTCTCAGGCGCTATAATTCTTTTCTCCGGATATTTTTTTAGCATTTCACCGCCCAGTGAGTTAATTGCATTTTCGTCTCCATGCACTATTATAATAGTATCAGGATTAAGTGTTTCAATTATGCTTTCAATTTCTTCTTTTCTTGAGTGGGAAGAAAACCGGAAGTTTCCAATCTCACACTTTACATCTATCGGACTTTCGACGTTGTTTAAATAAAGCAGCTCATTGTATTTTGCATTTTTTATAAGGTATCCCGGAGTATCGGGGTCGCAGTAGCCGCATACAGCAATTCCGAAATTTGGTCTCGGAAGAAATTGTTTGGCAATAGTATAAGATGCTGTTCTTGGCATCATCATTCCGCTGGTTGCTATTATTATAGAAGGATGCTTATAAAAATCACCTCTTACCGAATCTCTTCTGTTTAATAGAGTAAATTCAATTTCGGAAAGCTTAAACCCTTTCTTAACTCTTTCATTAGAGTAAATGTAGTCATCATAGACATCGTTGATAGCTTTTGACATCGGGCTGTAATAAATCGGCACATGCGGAATTATATTTTTTGTCATTAATGTGTGCACACGCATCAGTATCTCTTGTGACTTTCCCAGCGCAAAAGAGGGGATGAGAACAGAGCCTCCTTTATTAATTACTCTATTAATAAAGGAGGCAAGTCTGTTAGTTTCTTCTTTATAATCAGGATAATTTTCAACTGCGCAGTTAGTGGATTCTGTAATTAAAACATCCACTTTGTGCTTTGGCAGTTCAGCTTTTGGTATCAGGGATTGGTTTCTTAAATTAATATCGCCTGTATAGAATATTTTTTTACCGCCGGCATTTATCAACACAGAAGCAGAGCCGAGTATATGACCGGCGTCAAAAAATTCGAAACTGATTTTTTCCTTATCAGATTCATTGATAAAAATTTTTTCATTATAATCACAACGTTTCATTATCATAGGGATTATATCGAGCGTTTCTTCTTTATAATTACTTATCATACTTTTGTCAAATTCCAGTTCAAACTCTTCCCGTAAAATTCGCGTAGTATTACTGAGCATTATTTCTGCCAGAGAATGTGTGGGTTTAGTTGAGTAAATTTTTGCATACGGAAAAAATTTTAGAAAAAAGGGTAAGGAAGCAATATGGTCAGTATGTGCATGAGAAATTATAAGATGCTCTATATTAGTATTTTTAATAGATTCAAAATTCGGGAAAGCAAGAGAGCCTTTTTGCCTGGGATGTAAACCCGAATCTAAAATTATGTTAGTCTCGTTTATACTTAATAAATATGAATTTGCGCCTATTTCGTTACCGCCACCTAGTACATTAAAATTAATCTTCATTTTTTGAAATTAATTTATTATATAGTATTAAAGAAGTCATTTATAGTTCATTCACTCCTCACTATATTATTGTACTCTTGGCGGGAGTATAAAATTGTATCAAAAAAGGCACAATATCTGCTATAAAAAAAGTAGTTCTTTGGCATAAGTGTTGCTCTAATGTGTTGTAGGAAAATTTTACAATAAATTCTGCAATTTAATTTTGTCTCTTGACTTTACTTTTTAATATTGCGAATTTTGTTGTATAAGATATATACTACACTTTAACACATGACAGAAAATTTACTAAAGTTAGGATTTACGGAAAAAGAAGCGAAGGTTTTCTTGGTGCTCCTGCGAGGTGATTTAATGGCTGCTTCTGATGTTGCAAAGGAAGCAAATATAAGAAGAACTGATGTTTATGATATTTTAAATCAATTTAGAAATGAGGGCTATATCAATGAAATAGATACAAATCGTATCACAATGTTTCAGATGATTGATCCCCGGGTTATTGGTGATAAGGTTCAAAATGATACAATAAGAAAAGCTAATCTGCAGGCTCAGAATGCAAAAACTGTATTTGATAATCTATTTCCTCTTTATAAATCAAAGCTCTCTTCTAATCAGGATTTTATAAATATTGAACTGGTTAGAGGTCATAATAAGCATAGAGATGTAAAATTTACCGAGTGTACAAAACAAAGTCAAAGTGAGATTTTGTTAATGATGAGATTAAAGAACAATGCGATGATATCGGATGAAGCTGATAAAATGATAGGAGGCTTTATAAAGAAAGGTGGAGTATTCAAGTGTATTTATGATAAACCGGAATTTATAAGGGTTATCAGAAATGCTAAAACGGAAAGCTTGCATTTTAAAGATGCTTTAGAAATTTTTAAGAAATTTGAACATAATGGTGAGCAAATTAAATTTTCGGACGAGGAAGTTACAAGTTTTGCGATCTTTGATAGATATACGGTTTATTTGAACATATTTGAACCTGTTTTGCCAAGCAATAAACGTTCTGACGTAATTATAAAGAATAAAGAATTAGCTAATTACTTAGCAAATACCTTTGAGTTTTATTGGGGGAATTCAAAGAAAATCAGTGAATTAATTTAAAATATATTATGAAAAAGCAATTACTTAAGTTTATTAATTATCGCGGCCTGTTATTAGTTGCAGCTTTGGGTTTACTCTTCTCTTTTGTGAAACCTGATGCATCTAATGCCCAGAACATTGTAAAGGGTGAAGTTTTCGTGTATTTATCCGCATCGAATGAGTCCGATACTACCGGTATTCAAACCGATGGTTGTGTGATAAAGTTTTATAAAATGGGTTCGTATGGACAGTTAGTCTGGGTTAGTACTGCTCCGGTTTCCTCCGATGGAAAATTTAGCACAAGTGTTAACACCACACAGGATTTATATGCTTTTATATTTCCAAATGACGAAGACGATAATTTTTCTCCAACATACTATCCTGGTTACTTAGATTTTGAAAGTGCAGAAACAATTACACCGGTTCCGGGAGATACAGTAGAGGGCGATTGGGGAGCAGTTGGTAAGGAAATAGTTGAGAGATCAGCCGGAGCTTCTTCAAATGTTTCAGGTTTTGTAAAAACTTCAATTCCATTTACATCAGATTTTATAGCATCTGCTTATTTACTTGATGCCAATGGTGATCTTGTAACAAGTTCTCCAATAGCAGCAGATGGCAGATATAACCTGTCGTTTTATGGTGCAGGAAATTATGAAGTATTCACTTCAATACCTGGATTTGAAAGTCAATCGAAATATATAAATATTTCTGAAAGTAAAAGAGGTGATTTCTCTATCAACTTTGATCTAGATGTTTATAGAGGAGAAAATGAAATTACATCTAATACAGTTGCAAATAGTTTTGATTTAGCTCAGAATTATCCAAATCCTTTCAACCCAACAACAAACATTAGTTTTACCGTCAATACTACGGGAATAGTAAAGTTAACAATTTACAATGCTCAAGGTAAAGAAGTTTCAAAACTCGTAAATGATTTGGTTGAACCGGGAACGTATGATGTGACCTTTAATGGTCAGAACTTAGCGAGTGGAATTTACTATTATACATTACAAGTTGGAAATAACGTCGTCACTAAAAAGATGAACCTCATCAAATAAAATTTATAAAATTGTAGTTCATAGGGGGAAGCCGGTGTGAGATTTATTCTCGCATCGGCTTTGTTATTTTTACCAAGTTCTTGTTTCATCCATTTTATCTCTCCGGAGATTTTTGTATTTTTGGTTAACAAATCTTGAAATCTAATTAAAGTGTTTCACGTGAAACAAAACGAGTTCTGTTTCACGTGAAACATTCTTGTTATATAGCTTATGGAAAAATATTTTGATGTATTGGTTATAGGTGCAGGTCATGCCGGTGTAGAGGCATCGATAGCGTGTGCAAAAATGGGAATGACCGTAGGTCTGGTTACAATGGATTTAAACGCCATTGGGCGTATGAGCTGCAATCCGGCAATTGGCGGAACCGCTAAAGGACATCTGGTGCGTGAAATCGATGCACTGGGCGGCGTAATGGGTGAGCTGGCTGATAAGACAGGTATTCAGTTTAAAATGCTCAATAAGTCTAAAGGACCCGCAGTGTGGTCCCCCAGATGTCAATCAGATAAGGATTTATACTCCTTAGCGGCAGCTGAAAAGGTAAAATCATTTTCAAATATTTCGTTGATTCAGGATACTGTAAAGGAATTGAAAGTTGTTGAGAATGCTGGTTTGTATAAATATACAGTTCAAGGTATCAAAACAGAACTTGGATATGAAATCGAGTGTAAAGCAGTGGTGATTACTTCAGGTACATTCCTTAATGCTATTATGCATACAGGCACTACTCATATAGAGGGAGGCCGTATTGGGGAAAAATCTGCAAAAGGTCTTTCGGATAATATGCTGGAAATGGGATTTACTACAGGCCGATTAAAAACCGGTACACCACCCAGATTAGATATAACTACAATTGATTTCTCAAAAACTGAAATACAAGGCGGAGATGCTTTACCAAAGCCTTTTTCCTTCAGAACAAAATCCGACAATTTTCCGACACTGGAACAGATAAATTGTTTCCTCACTTACACGAATGAAAGCACTCATGAAATATTGAGAACAGGATTTGAAGATTCACCTATGTTTACGGGCAGGATAAAAGGAGTTGGTCCGAGATATTGCCCTTCCATAGAAGACAAGATTTCGCGCTTCTCAGAAAAACCGCGTCATCAGATTTTTCTTGAACCCGAAACCCTGAACAGTGAGACCATTTACATGAACGGTTTCTCCACAAGTTTGCCAATCGATGTTCAGGAAAAGGCTGCAAGAACTATTATTGGTTTAGAGAATGTAAAGATTGTTAAAAAAGGATACGCAGTTGAATACGACTTTTTCCCGACTTACCAAACTAATCTTACTCTTGAAACAAAATTAGTTTCAGGTCTTTACGTAGCCGGTCAGATAAACGGAACATCAGGATACGAAGAGGCTGCTGCGCAAGGTCTCATGGCAGGTATAAATGCTGCTCTGAAAATACAGAATAAAGAGCCATTCATTCTTAAAAGAAGTGAAGCGTATATTGGAGTGCTTATTGATGATTTAATAAATAAGTGCCCGGAAGAACCATACAGAATGTTTACATCCTGTGCTGAGTACAGATTAATTTTACGTCAGGATAATGCCGATACCAGATTAATGAAATACGGATATGAGCTTGGCTTGTTGGATGCAGATACTTTTAATCAAATGGAAAGCAAGAAAGGGTTGATAAGAGATACAATAAATTATTTTAATTCAAATACTCTTACTCCAAAAGATGTAAATGAGTTTTTAAGAAATAATAATTCATCTGAATTATCGCAAGGCGAATTTATATCAAATCTTGTTCGAAGAAATGAGATTAAACTCACTCAATTAATTGAAAATACAACACTTAAAGAAAACCATCTTGTCTTATCTGTTTTAGAAAATCAGGATGCTTTGGAACAGGTTGAAATTGAGTTAAAATATAAGGGTTATATTGAAAGGCAAATTGAACAAGTGAGTAATTTTAATAAGAACGAAGAGATAAAAATCCCGGATGATTTTAAATACGAAAAACTCCGTTCTCTTTCTGCAGAAGCCAGAGAGAAGCTTACAACTATAAGACCCCACAACCTCGGGCAGGCAATGAGAATTGCCGGTGTACGCCCATCAGATATTTCAGCGCTTCTCGTTTATATGAGAGGCTAAATACAATTCGTGTAAGAATATATAGTAAATTTTATTTTGAACGCATTACAGTAAGTTTTATTTTTATCTATATAAGAATATAACTTTTGCTGTATTGAAAAATTCAATTATATTCTGCGAACACATAGATTCTAACAACACACCGCTCAATCCAGGAAAAACATTTGAGCTTGGTCCTACCGGCGTAAATGTAAAGCTATTCTTACCCGAATTAAATCATTTATTAAATAACGGATGTAAGAAGTTTATCTATGAAATTTTAGGGTAATGGGTTCATCTGAAATTTATGAAGATACAATCTTCATGTAGATAAAACCTTTCAAAAAAACAACAAGCCGAATTTACTTTTTACAAATCAGGGAAATTCCACATCAGAAGATATGATACTAAGAAGAAAAATCTTATTAATTCGGGAATAATTCTAATAAAAAACTCAGCAAATTAACTTCAATTTTCGTTATACCAAATAGCTCTAAAACCCTCGTTTTTAAGCCTAAAATGACGTTTTTACAAATATTATATTCTACAAAAAACCTTAAATTTTGTTATAAAGCCCTTAAAATCTCTTTGAAGACCAGCACTAAAAATTAGTAATTTGTACACGATAGCGTAAGACATAACAAATTTACTAAAATGAACTCTAAAAATTCTCCCAATTCCAAAAACATAATTTTCCTCCTCCTCTTAAGGGCGGGGGTTTCTGCACACAGTAAGGTAGATTTTTTACCTTACGCTATCAAAAAATGAGATGCGTCTCTGTTTACCGGAGGCGTATTCTCTTTATCGCTGAATAAAAAAATATTTCTTAAATAAAATAAACCACTTATCCCATGATTAAAAAAATTATTATTTCTATTCTTGTGATTGGCTTTTTAGCCACAGTATGCGAAGTAGCATATAATTACTCGACGGGAGCAACTTCTACTACTCAGAAGCCCGGCAGCACTTATGTTGGCTGTTCATGCCACGGAGGGCAAAATGCAGGGCTATCTAATAGTATTAGTCCTAATACAGATATCCCTGTCGGCACTACTCAAGATATTACTTATACCATATCGCCCGGTGGTTCAGGTCAGGCAGGTTTTGATCTGGCAGTTCAGGATGGAAAAGGATTCTTTCTTCCTGTAAGCGGAGGTGTAACAGTGAGTAACTATGAAGCAAATCACAGCACACCTAAAGCATTAAGCAGTGGTTCAGCAGCATGGACAGTAAAATTTGTGCCGACTGTTACCACAGAGCAAAGTGTTACATTCTATGCAGCAGGTAAGTCAAACAATGTATCTCCACAATGGAATTTTGCTCAAAGTACTGTAAATGTTACAGGTTCATTTCCGGTCGGCACTGTGATTATTCCAAGCACAAATAGCTATGATGCCTTCGATAATTTTCCATTAAATCAATCAGATCCATACAGCAGATTTGCTACAATATATCCTCAAAGCGCAGTTGGCGATGCAGGTACAATTACAAAGCTGGCATTTTTTGTCGGAAAAGAATCTTCTGTTAATGGAGATATTCAGATCTGGATGAATCACAGAGGTTCAACAACTTTTCCCGGACCGGAGACAGTGAACAATCAATTAGGTGGCTCGTCGCAGGTATATTTTGGTAATCCAATAACAAACTGGCAGGCAGGATGGGCAATGATAGATTTACTATTTCCTTTCGAATACGATGGTATCAGCAATCTTGAAGTGATTATATATAATGATAGAGGCGGTTCAGTTACAACTGATGCAAAACAGTTTTTGGTAAGAGGAACTGGCGCAGGAAATAGTATGTATTGGAGCAATACCAATAATGGCAACGTGAACGGTACGGTATATTTTAATCAGCCTAACATCAGATTATATAAATCATCACCTCCTCCTGCACCGACAAATGTTTCACTAACAGGTGTAACCAAGAGTTCAATGAATGTTAACTGGACAGTTTCCGGCGGTTCAACAGATGGTTACAGAGTAGTCTTCAAACAAGGCAACACTGCCCCTGCAAACGAAACAGACGGTGGTTACGCAACTGTATCGGGCGCTGCTACAAACACTTATGCGCTTACAGGTTTACAGGCAGGTACACAATATACAGTTGCAGTCTTTTCAACCGGAGGTTCATATTTTTCACCAAGTGCATCATCAAATAATTCAACAACTACAGCGATTACAAATCAATATACTTTCACAAACGAACAGAATGCTTCATTAATATTAGGTCAACCTACAACGGAGACAACGGGCGGCGCAAACTATGGCGGGCTTTCAGGCTCTTCTATGATGAGCCCCGGAGGTGTATTAGTTACAGGTATGGATTCAGATAAAAAATTATATGTGTGTGATAAAGGCAATAACAGAGTTTTAGTATATAACACGATGCCTACATCTAACAATTCAACTGCAAGTTTATGCCTAGGTCAGCCGAACTTCTCAGATAATACAGCAGGTACGATAGCGAGTAAACTAAGCGGACCATCAAACTGTGTAGTAATAGGAGACAGAATTTTTGTTGCAGATGCTAATAACCACAGAATTATGGTGTGGGAAGGATTAAACAGTTTAGGAAGCGGACAATCTGCAAACTATGTTTTAGGTCAGCCGAACTTTACTTCCGGAACAGTAAATCATGGAATGGGTTTTGGAACTTGTGATGATAAAAGTCTATACTTAACAGATGGATTTGAACAAACAAATGGTATGGCTACAGACGGCACTAGGTTAATAGTTTGTGATGGTTTCAATAACAGAGTTTTAATATGGAGTAACATTAGTTTTATTTACAATAACATGCCTGCTGATGTTGTTATAGGACAAACAGATTTCGTAACAAAAACAGCTCCCGGTTTTAATGCCTCTACTCCGGCAACACTTTATCATCCGACAGGTGTGGCAGTAACAAAAGATGGAAAGTTAGTAATTTCTTCTACCGAAGAAAATAGAATATTAATTTATAATAGTATTCCTGCGACTAATGGTGCAAATGCCGATGTTGTGTTAGGTCAGACTAATTTCACAAATAATGAGGCAGTATTTACTCCAGATGCCACAGAGACATATCATCCGCTGGCAATATCAGTTTCCCCAAATTCAAACAAACTTGCAGTATCAAGTGATTATGGTTCAAGAGTAACAATTTGGGATGTATTTCCAACAACCAATAATGCACCTGCAACTACGGTTCTGAACAGACCTAACTTAACATCTAATACTTCTACTACTTTTTCTAATGAAAACGGAGGGAATGCTTGCAAAATTTATCCATACAATGTAGCTTGGTCTCCGTCAGGAAATCTATATGTTGGGGATATTTTCCGTAATGCTGTATTAAGATTCGATGGCGGCGATTCTGCCGTAAGGGGACCGCAATCATTAACTGCAGGTACATCGATGGAATATAAAATTCCGCTTTCAATAAACGGAACAAGCTTTACACAATTTGCAATTGCATATAAGAACGGCTCTACTCCTCCGACAGATTTAAATGACCCGACAGCAGAAGTTCAGCACGGAGTTATGGGTACATCATATGACTTCAGTCCTGTTTACTGCGGAACGACATACAGCTTCAGGGTTTATGCAGAAAGAAGTCTGTCATTTGGTGTCTACGAATATTCAGAAGGAAGTGCAACAGGTACTTTTGTTTCAGGCTCACCGTCTAATTGCGAAAATTTTCCAATTGTAAATTCTAATGGGCAGATTTATGCTGTTGTACCGTCCATTACGGGTGATACAACATTTCTTGGAGGTAATTTCTCATCATTTATGACAAAGGATGGAGCAACAACATATTCACGCGAAGGACTTGCAGCTATCAATACTAAGACAGGAACAGTATTAAACTGGACTTGTAATATAAATACAAACGGAACAGTAAAAGGAATAATTGTAGATAAAGGAGGAAGCTCACTATATATTGGCGGCGACTTCACTGATATTAACGGAGTATCAAAATCACGACTTGCAAAAATTAACACGGATGGCTCAGTTGTAAACGGATTTACTACTCCGAATATTAACTCATCAATCGGTGACCAGGGCGGTACATGTATGTGTCTTAGCATTACAGGCGATACATTATTCATAGAAGGCAGCTTTACAGATATAAACGGCAACGCAAGAAAAAATCTTGCATCAGTAAAAACATCAGACGGTTCGTTAACAGATTTTACTCCTGCAGATTTTTACTTGTCATCAGCTACATGCAGATGGATACTTCTTTCAAAAGACGGAAAGTCAATTTACCTGGGCTCAAATTCATTCGGATTGAACCTGAAGTCAGTAAACATTGCAACAGGAACAGACGCTGGCGAGTTTGATTTTCAGGTAGCGGGCGGATTAGTTGCCTGCGGAGTTATACAGGGAAATTATTTATACATCGGCGGTGCTTTCACGGAAGTAATGGGCAATACAAATATACAGAGAGTAGCAAAAATAGATGTATCGGGTCCAACACCTGTATTGGTAACATCATTCAATAACGGAACAGGCAGCAGACCTGACGGAAACGTTAGAAGAATTTTTGCAACATCGAATTCTTTATACATGGTTGGCGAATTCAATGATATAGGCGGAACGCCAAGAGTAAAATATGCTGCAATAAGTACAACAGACGGAGCATTACAGTCTTGGAATC
Source organism: Ignavibacteria bacterium (assembly GCA_041859205.1). Classification (GTDB taxonomy): domain Bacteria; phylum Bacteroidota; class Ignavibacteria; order Tepidaquicellales; family Tepidaquicellaceae; genus JAFDZO01. Next base: position 11,711 of record JBHEKU010000058.1, read on the forward strand.
CTAACTATCCTACAGGACAAACTTCTCACTCCATTACAAGCACAATAATAGGAACTTATGCATCGGGTAAATTATATATGGTAGGTTCAGGGAATAATAATTTCAACAAATTCTCAGCAGTATCATTCACACCGCCTGCAACAAATATAAACGGAACATCAGCAGGGAACGTTACTTCAAACTCTACAACAGTGTTCAGCAATGAGGCAGGTATACTTGCAAAGCTGACAACAGGGGCTTCATCAAATATGGGAAGCACTAACGTAACTGTAGCAGGCGCCGGGGGAGATACATCCACTGTAAACGGATTTGTAGTGCTTGAAAGATATTTACAGGTAGACCCGAATGCTCAGCCGGGTTCAAATGTAACGGTTCAGTTCTATGTTCCGAAATCTGAAATGGATGCATTTGCAGCACTGAGACCTTCGTTTGGAAATGCAGGAAATAATTACAACGGATGCAGAATACACAGAACAAATAATTCAGGAACATATATCGAAACATTTATTCCTACGATAACAATTGACGGTGAGACAGTAATTATTTCATTCTCAACACCGGGCTTTTCAAAGTTCTATATTAATGATACACCTGTGCTGCCTGTTGAGTTAGCATCATTTACATCGGCAGTAAATAAAAATAATGTTGACTTAAAATGGTCGACAGTTTCAGAACAAAACAACAAAGGATTTGAAATTGAAAGAAAGAAAAGCATTGAAGGCAGCCAGTGGCAAACAGTTACTTTTGTTGAAGGTAAAGGCACAACCAACGAACAGCAAAACTATACTTATGCTGATAGAAACCTGCAAACAGGCAGCTATAACTATAGACTGAAACAAATAGATTATAACGGTAACTATCAGTATTACGAATTGAACGGAAATATTGAAGTCGGCATTCCGAAAGTGTTTGAACTTTCACAGAATTATCCGAACCCTTTCAATCCGTCAACAAAAATAAATTATCAGCTTCCTAAAGATGCATTTGTAAAGATTAACGTGTATGATATGACGGGAAGATTAATTTCAACATTAGTAAATACTCAGCAGACTGCAGGTTATTACACAACTGAATTTAACTCAGGGATGATGAACGGCATTTCAAGCGGTATTTATTTCTACAGAATTGAAGCAGCCGATTTCGTTTCCACAAAACGAATGGTATTGGTAAAATAAGAGTGGGATAACACGGAACAAACTCCTCTCATGGAATAGTGTCCTCTTCCCGAAACGGAAGAGGACGGAGAGGATTAAAA
>JBHEKU010000043.1:0-7504 GCA_041859205.1 Ignavibacteria bacterium
AAAGAAACTGCAAAACATAATAGAGGAGAAAGAGAACTTACTGAAAAAGAAATTAACCGAATTGAATATTTGTACGAAACAGAAAATATTGGAAATCCTTTAATGGGATATTCAATTGAGAATACAAATCAAAGTGTTGATGAAACAGTAAAAGAAGTTATGAATTATATTGAGGGAATTGCAAAGCCCTACTTGTAAAATTTATTATACATTTCTAAAAACTCGCTCACTAAAAAGAAAGAGCCTGTTATTAAAATCTTATCCTTTTTATTTGCTAAATTTAGAGCATAAGTGAATGCATCGTTAAGATTCTGAACTGGAATAAATTTAGATTTATTCTTAACTGACTCAAACAATTTTTGTGGTTCTTCAGCACGTGGATAAAGCGGTCTTGTTAAAATAATTTTGGCGTCAAGCTTTGAAAGTATGTTCAAACATTTTTGATAATTCTTATCCTTCATCATACCAAAAAGTATAATTAGCTTTTTATACTTAAAATATTTAAGATTGGCTTTTATGTTTTCAAAGGCCTGCTCATTGTGAGAAACATCAGTTACAATTTTTAGAGATTGTTTTATTGTGTCAAACCGTCCGTAAAAATTGGAGTTAACTTCTATATTCGATAACCCTTTTTGAATTATATTTTTTGAAAAAGGAATTTTATTTTTATCGGATAGAGTTTCTATTGCCGTCAGTGCTGTTCTTAAATTATTCAGCTGGTAATCTCCTATAACAGGAAAATTGAAATTTTGATTTTCGAATTTGAAATCTATTCCCTTTTCACTCCGCTTAGTTATTCTGATTTCTTTCCTTGAAGAATTTATCAATTTAGAATTCATTGACTCTGCTTTCTTCCGGATTTCTTTTAACGCTGCCGGCTTTAAATTGCCTAAAACAACGGGCATATTTTTCTTAATAATTCCGGCTTTTTCATAGGCGATTTTTTCGATTGTATCTCCTAGAAAATCTACGTGGTCTATTGCAATTGTTGTGATTATAGAAAGTTCAGGCATCAAAACATTCGTAGAATCAAGCCTTCCGCCAAGACCCGTTTCAATTACAGCGTAATCAACTTTTTTCTTTGAGAAATATTCAAATGCCATTGCAGTTGCGACTTCAAAAAAACTCGGCTCTATTTTTTTAATTAAAGGACTAATCTTATTCGTGAAATCAATAATAAACTTCTTCGAAGCCCATTCACCGTGTACTAATATTCTCTCTCTGAAATCAGTTATGTGAGGAGATGTATATAATCCACACCGGAATCCTTTTTCAATCAGAATCGAGTTTATTATAGAAGAGACTGAGCCTTTTCCGTTTGTTCCTGCAATATGAATTGATTTAAAATTCTTCTCAGGATTTCCAAGAAAGTTTAAGAGCGTTCCTATATTGTTAAGATTATACTTTATCCCTCTTCGTTCAAGTTTGAAAAGGTAATCTATAGTTTTATTGTAATCAGTAAACAAATTAATAATTTTTAGAGTGTAATTTACTTTAATCATCAAACTAATTAAATGCTAAAGTCCCCTCTAATTAAATATTATGTGAGTATAATTTTAATTAATTTGTTCTTTTATGACTAAAAGAAAGCTACAAAGAATAATTGATGCGCTAGAGAATGAATATCATTCGAAGACTACAGGATTCAGCATTAAAAATATTCTTAATGTACTTATTGCAATAAAGCTTTCACAGAACACAACAGATAAGTCATCTCATAAGGCATATTCAAACTTACGTAACGAATATAAAACCTGGGAAGATGTTGCTAATGCCCCATTAAATAGGATTAAGGATTTGATAAAAGTATGCGGACTTGCAAACACAAAAGCTCCGCAGATACAAAATATGCTGAAGGAAATGAAAGCTAAATATGGAAGCCTTAATCTGGATTTCTTTCATAAAAAAAGCAACGATGAAATTTACGAAGAACTTCTGCAGCATAACGGTATCGGCGTAAAAACTATATCATGCGTACTTGCTTTTGCAATGGGAAGAAATGTTTTTCCGGTTGATACACACGTTCACAGAATTTTAAACAGAACCGGAATAGTACAAACAAACACTGCGGAGAAAACATTTGAAGCAGCTACAGAAATTATTCCCGATGAAGAAAAGGTTTCATTTCATACTAACCTTATAAAATTCGGACGCAACTATTGCAGGGCGATAAATCCTTTTTGCAATAAGTGTTTCATATACAAAGAGTGTGAATGGCCCGAAAAGAAATTTTACAAAGGGGCTAATAAAGAAACAGAGATAAAAGAAAATAATTTTATTATAGTAGAGCATATTTAAAATTTGATTTTAGATAAAAATAAAATACAGAAGATACTTGTAATAAAATTCGGTGGCATGGGAGATATTCTTCTTACTACTCCCGTTCTTCCTAATCTTAAGGCATACTTTCCTAAAGCTGAAATTTACTTCCTCACACTTGAACACTCACGCGATTTGCTTTTCGATAATCCTTATCTAACAAGGGCATTCACATATACTCCCAGTGAGGACGACTCACTTTTTCTGATACGGACAATCAGAAAACAAAAATATGATTTAGTAATAGACCTATACTGCAATCCCCGCACTGCAATGATAACGTTCTGCAGCGGAGCAAAATACCGGTTTGGTTTCCGTTTCCGAGGAAGAAAGTACGCTTATAATATTATGACTGACGGCAGAGGAGGTGAAGTGCATAATATAGATTTCAACTTAGATGCATTAAGAAAACTTGAGATTCCAATTTTTACAAAGGATATGTTTATACCCGTGAACATAGTTCATAAAGAATTTGCAGAGGAGTTTATAAATAGCAACAATATTAAAGGCAAACCTATTATAGGAATTTCAAAAACCGGCGGTTGGGAATCAAAGAGATATAAAACTGCCGACTACATAATTCTCCTGAAGGAGCTGAATAAGATTTACGACGCTAATTATTTATTAATATGGGGAACAAAGAAAGAACGTGAAGACTGCGAAGCGATTAACAAAGAATTCCCTGATAATACTTTTATAATACCGGATAGTCCTTTAAAATATCTTGCTGCACTTATAGAACGATGCGATATAATTATCGGCAATGATTCGGGTCCATTGCACATTGCATGCGCTATGAAAATTCCTGTGCTTGGAATTTACGGACCGACAAATCCTGCTCTGCAGGGACCATATGGGGATAAAAATCTTACAATTGTAAATGAAAACTTAAATTGTTTATATTGTAGTTTACTTGATTGCCCAATTGGAAATATTTGCATGACTGAACTGGATAAAGGAAAAATTATAGATAAGATTAAAATATTAATGGAAAGACTTCTGAATTCAGAAGTCAGGATTCAGAAGTCATAATTACCCTCAACTTAGATATAGTTTATTTATCAATTAATACCTTAGAAGAAATTATTTATTATTAATTACTAATTATTAATTAAGCAAAATGCAGGAAAACACTACCGTTTCCAACAAGATGCCGAAAGGCATTCCCTACATCATCGGTAATGAGCTTGCTGAACGGTTCAGTTATTACGGAATGAAAACAATTCTCGTTGTTTTCATGACACAATATATAATGAACCACAGCGGGCAAAAAGATTTAATGAGTGAAGGAGATGCTACAACTTGGTACCATCTTTTCAGTATGGCAAATTATTTTTTCCCTATAGTCGGAGCTCTTCTTTCTGATATCCTATGGGGTAAATACAAAACTATAATTACTCTTTCAATAGTATATTGTCTTGGTCATCTTGCACTGGCGATTGATGATACACGGATAGGCTTAAGCATAGGACTTACATTAATTGCAATTGGTTCCGGCGGTATTAAGCCCTGCGTTTCAGCTCACGTCGGCGATCAGTTTCAGCAAAAAAATAAACACCTCATAGAAAAGATATTCAGTATTTTTTATCTTTCAATAAATTTAGGAGCAGCTGTCTCTTCATTACTTACTCCTTTGCTGCTCGAAAATTACGGACCGCATCTTGCTTTTGGCGTTCCCGGATTATTAATGCTTATTGCAACAATAGTATTTTACAGAGGTCATAAAGTATTTATCGCAATTAAGCCTGCCGGTTGGGAAGCATATAAAAAAGATCTGCTTAGTCCAAAAGGAAAAAAAGCAATTCTGAACCTAAGCATAATGTATATTTTCATTGCTGTGTTCTGGTCTCTTTTTGATCAGACCGGCTCTTCATGGGTAATTCAGGCTGAAAAAATGGATAAGTTTGTAAATTTAGGATTCGTAAAATTTGAACTTCTCGCTTCACAAATTCAGGCAATTAACCCTCTCTTAATTTTAATTTTTGTTCCGTTATTTTCATATTATATTTATCCAAAGGTAAATAAAATTTGGCCGCTTACTCCATTAAGAAAAATTTCAACAGGTTTATATATTACAGCCGGTTCATTTGCAATGATTGCCATTGCGCAGCATTTAATAGATGCGGGCGGCACGCCAAGCATCATGCTGCAATTCTTCGCATACATGATTCTAACCATAGCCGAAATTATGGTTTCAATCACAGGACTTGAATTTTCTTACACCCAGGCACCAAATACAATGAAATCTTTTATAATGGGATTGTGGCTGCTTTCAGTTTCATTAGGAAATTTAATCGCAGCATTAGTGAACCAATTTGTTTCAAGCCTGAAAGATGCTTCAGGTGGTTTCACTGCTCTTTACTTCTGGTTCTTCGTTGGCTTAATGCTGTTCACGGCTATATGTTTCACTTTCGTTGCATTAAGATATAAAGAAGAGAGTTACATACAGGATAGAAAAGATGCTATGGATCCTGCTTTGGTTGAAAATTAATATCATATAAAAAATATTGAAAACATTTAGGCCTGACTGAAGAAATTTTGTCAGGCCTTTTTTTTATTTCATATTACTTCAAAGTTAATTGAATGTAAAATCCTGTTTGATTAATTTATTGGACTTCTTAAAGCATCATTCCTAGACAATGTCAAATCTCAAAGTTTTTTCAGGAAGAAATTCCGAATACCTTGCTAAAAAAATAGCAGGCAAACACGGTATTAAATTAGGCGACGTATCAATCAAAACTTTTTCAGATGGTGAACTTTGGGTAAAGTATGAAGAAAATATCCGCGGCGCAGATCTTTTCATTATACAATCTACAAATCCTCCGTTCGATAATTTGTTCGAGCTTCTCGTTATGATTGACGCTGCGCGCAGAGCTTCTGCAAGAAGAATAAACGCAGTCATTCCTTACTTCGGCTATGCAAGGCAGGATAGAAAAGATCAGCCCCGCGTTGCCATTACAGCAAAGCTAGTTGCGAACCTTATCACCAATGCAGGAGCAGACAGAGTTATAACCATGGATTTACACGCTCCGCAGGTGCAGGGCTTCTTCGATATTCCTGTTGACCACTTGTACTGCTCGCAAGTATTTATGGAGAGCTTCAAGAAAATGAAAATCCCGAATCTTGCTATCGCTACTCCCGATGTAGGCGGAATAAAAATGGCAAGGGCTTATGCAAAAAGACTTCATGCTGATTTAATTGTAATTGATAAAAGAAGACCAAAGCCTAACGTTGCGGAAGTAATGAATATCATCGGAGATGTTGAAGGCAAAAACGTTTTAATAGTAGATGACTTAATCGATACAGGCGGTACTTTTGTGAATGCTGTCGAAGCTTTAAAATTAAATGGAGCATTAAATGTTTATGGAGCATGTACGCATGCTGTATTTTCAGGTAACGCAATTCAAAGAATTAATGATTCCTCAATAAAGAAGTTATATGTATCGGATACTTTACCTTTAAAAGAAAAATCACCAAAGATTGAAGTTAAAAGCATTGCTTCTTTATTTGCAGAGGCAATTGTAAGGACTAATAAAGACCAGTCTATTACATCGCTTTTTGATAACCTGACCTAATCATTTAACCACAGAGAACACAGAATTCATCACGAAGAACACAGAGCAGTAATAATTGAATTTTCTCTGTGCTCTCTGTGAAATTCTTTGTGTTCTCTGTGGTTAAGCTAGAGTTTTTAGGGGCTTTTTAGTAAATTGAAACCCTCTCAAATTATAGGTATTTTTACAGAACATAAAATTTTAATTACTTTAAATACTAAATAATGCAAGTCGATATATTAATGCCGAAAATGGGTGAATCCATTATGGAAGGAACCATTTTAAAGTGGCACAAACAGCCAGGCGACAAAGTTGAGAGAGATGAAACTATATTAGAAATCTCTACAGATAAAGTTGATACAGAAGTTCCTTCACCGGAATCAGGCGTTATCACAGAATTATTATTCAAAGAAGGCGACGTTGTTGAAGTCGGACACATGATTGCCAAAATGGATACCGATTCAAATGCTAAAGCAGGCGCAAGCGCTCCCGCATCCGAAACAAAACAGGAAGCACCTAAAGAAGAACCAAAAGCAGAAACTCCTAAAGAGACACCAAAAGAAGAAACCAAACAGGAATCAAAACCTGTTGAAGCATCTGAACCTGCTGCACAATCAGGCGGCGCAAGATTCTACTCACCACTCGTATTAAACATTGCTTCGAAAGAAGGAATCGGAATGGCAGAACTTGAAAAAATCCCTGGCACAGGCGCTGAAGGCAGAGTAACGAAAAAAGATATATTAGCATACGTTGCAAACAGAGGAAGCAAACCCGCTGAAACAAAAACAGAAGCTCCTAAAGAAGTTGCGAAAGAAACTCCAAAACAGGAATCAAAACCTGCTGAAAAGAAAATCGAGCTTCCAAAACCGAAAATCGATTACAACGAAGAAGGATTATCAGTTACTGAGTTCGATAACATTCGTCAGAAAATGGCTGAGCACATGGTTGCATCAGTCCGCACTTCTCCGCACGTTACCGCTACAGTACTTGTTGACTTAAGCGCTATCGATAAAGCACGCTCTGCAATGAGAGATGACTTCAAAGAAAAAGAAGGCTTCAATCTTTCTTATATGCCTTTCATCTGCGAAGCTACTGTAAAAGCATTGAAAGATTATCCATTGGTAAATTCTATCATTGACGATTCAGGCACACCATATAAAGCAATCACAAGAAACATGATTAACCTTGGTATTGCAGTTGCTATGGATAACGGCGGACTTATAGTTCCGGTTATCAAATCAGCTGACGGCAAGAACATGATTGGTATTGCGCGTGACCTTAACGACCTTGCAAAAAGAGCAAGAGTTAAAAAGCTTACACTCGATGAAATTCAGGGCGGCACATTCTCCATTACAAACTACGGAGTGTTCGGCAACGATATGGGTACTCCTATTATCAATCAGCCGCAAGTTGCCATCATGGGACTTGGTGCTATCAAGAAGAGACCTATGGTTATCGAAACAGAACAGGGTGACTTCATACTTCCAAAGAGAAGCGTGTACATAACTCTATCATTCGATCACAGACTTATCGATGGCGCATTAGGCGGCCAGTTCGTTGTAAGAGTGAAAGAGTATCTTGAAAACTATACAATGTAAATTTTACCTATATATAGGTAGTATTTTTAGAGG
>JBHEKU010000154.1:0-5635 GCA_041859205.1 Ignavibacteria bacterium
GCAGTGGTGCCTGTTCCACTGGAAGTCACACCTGATAAACTAACAGATGCTACAGTGTTTTTTGAAATTCTGTTTAAAGTTCCTAGTGTAATTGCATTAACATTAATACCGATGAATTTACCTGTTGAACCGGTTAAGGTATATGTTCCTGTCTGAGAACTTGTTGCGTAGCCGATTATATTATTGGTAACAATTGCTCCCTGCATACCTGATGTTGCAGTAGCATTTATTAAAACAATTGCATTATGAATTGCACCTGTAGTCCAGGTTCTTGTTCCTGTTTGATAAAATCTGTTGCTGTCAACTGTCCAGTTATTACAGCCTGCGTTTGTTGCAACACCTGCGCTGGTAACTGCTGCAGCAAAGTAATCGTGGATATTATTATTTCTGATAACAATTCCACTATTACCTATTGCAGTAGTAGAAGTCGAACCGTTACCTAAAATTCCTTTAGATGGAAGGTTCACACCTGCCGGTCCGATATCGCAGTTAGAAATAGTATTATTATCATTTCCGTTTGCTGTAATAGCATCTGTAGAAAAGAAAACTATAGCTCCGTTAGTTGCTATAGAAGATGTAAGAGAACCCTGAAGATTACAATTTGTAATTGTATTATTCGAAGCTCCGTGAATAAATCTGATTGTTGCTGTTCCTGTTGTTGCTGAAACAGTTGTGTTCACAATTGTTAAGCTGTTACCGCCGGTATTTAAACCATCGATAATAACATTATCTGCGCCGTTGAATTTAATCATCGGTGTTCCGCCTACAGGCGCGCCGGTGACAGTTCTTATACCGCTCGGAGTTATTGTAATCGATGTCCAGTTACCTGCGTTTAAACCGATGGAGTCAGCTGCTGTAACTGTTTCTGTAACATCAGCAGTTATTGAAACTGTGATCGTATTTCCTGTCTGGTCGTTTGCATTTAATGCAGCAAACAATCCTGTAGTGCCTGAAAAAGTTGTGTAAGAAGGGGCTAAGCCCGATCCGCCACTGACATCAATTTGAGCATTCGCAGTAACTGCTATAAATAGCAATGCAATACATGCGAAGAGAGATACTAAAGGTTTCCTCATAGAGAATTGGTTAAATTAATAAAAAAAATTGTATGATATAAATAAATAAATATCCTAACAAAATCCTAACAATTTTGGAATTTGCGGATTATGAAGCTCGGAATAGGTTTTAAATATTCAAAATATAGTAATTAATGCTGCAATTCAATTATATATTAAATTAAAGACCATGACATTTTTTGAAGTTTGTGCTATGATTTATCTAATTTTTAATTTTGACTAATTATTATTGTTATATTATCAGATAGTGAAGGATTTTTTTTTATTCTGATAAATAGCAATTATTTAATTAATTTAAGGCTGGTTTGCAAACAACAGAAAAGAAAATATTCATCGTAGCCGGAGAGTCCTCAGGGGATTTTCATGCAGCTAATGTCATCAGAGAACTGAACCGTATGCATCCTGCAATAATTGTACAGGGAATCGGCGGGGCTGAGCTTGAAAACGCAGGGATTAATCTGGTGCATAATTTTAAGGAGATAAATTATATAGGCTTTACAAAAGTAATTAAGAACTTAAAAAAAATTACCGGAGTATTAAACGATACTGTTTCAAAGATCAAAGAAATAAATCCTGATGTAGTAATTCTTGTAGATTTCCCGGGATTTAATTTAAAGCTGGCAGAGAAAATCCGCGCATTTTATACGGGCAAAATAATTTATTATATCTCACCGCAGATTTGGGCATGGCATTACAGCAGAATTAAAAAAATAAAAAAGTTAATTGATAAAATGCTGGTAATTTTTCCATTTGAAAATGAAATGTATGAGAAGGAGAATGTTGCTTCGGAATTTGTAGGGCACCCGCTTAATAATCGCATCAATAAATATCTGGCTGAGAACAAAAAAACTGAAAGCAGAACAAAAATAATTTCGTTAATGCCGGGCAGCCGTAAAGAGGAAGTCGAAAGGATTTTCCCTGTATTTATTGAAGCAGGCAATAAGTTAATTAAAGAATTCAGCTGTAAAATAAATCTAATTTGTTCGGATAATTTCTCCATAGATTTTTTCAAAAAATTCAAAGGAACAGATAATTTTAATTTTATCATCAACAATTCAAGCGAAGCTTTATATAAAACAATACTTGAATCTGATTTAGTCATAACAAAAATAGGAACGTCATCTATGGAATGCGCTCTGCTTGAAGTTCCGTTCATATCAGGGTACAAAGCGGGGAAAATGAACTATCTCATAGGTAAAAATCTTGTCCGTATAAATAGTTTTGCAATGGTAAACATACTTTTAAAAAGAAATGCCGTGAAAGAATTCATTCAGGACGAAATGACTTTAGAAAATATTTTTAATGAGTCGAAAAAGATTCTGACAGATAAAAAATATTCCGGGCAAATGAAAAGTGATTTTAAGGAAATGAAAAAAATCCTGACAGATAAGAATGCCTCAAAAAATGCTGCGGAAATTATTTCTTCTTATTTGTAATTCAAATAAACTGTATTGAAAAGTTTTTTAGAATATAAGCTCTTACCGTTTTTAATAAAAGTTTTAGTCAGCACATTACGGATAAAAATTACGGATCATGATGCTTTAAATAAGCAGGCAGTATTTATTTTCTGGCACTCGCAGATGCTTGCAGGATGGAGCTTATTCAAAAATAACAAATCCTGCGCGCTGGTATCACAAAGCAAGGACGGAGAAATCCTTTCAGCACTGTTAAGAAAATGGAATTACAAAGTCAGCCGCGGTTCAAGCTCAAAAGGCGGTAAAGAGGCTCTGAAAGATTTAATTGAAGCCGGAAATAATGGTTACTCAATTGTAATTACACCTGACGGACCAAGGGGACCTGCGAGACAAATTAAAAACGGAGCGTTAGTAATTGCAAATGAATGTAAGATACCTATTATACCTGTAAAAATAATTTATTCCTCAAAAAAAATTTTATTGAAGAGCTGGGATAAGTTTCAAATCCCCTATCCGTTTTCAAAATGTAAAGTGATTTTCGGCAACGAATTTTTTTATCCTGAATATTTAGATGAAGCAAAACTAACTGAGTTCAAAAATAAATTAGCATCTGAATTGTGAAATACCTGCGGCTTTTATTATTCCCCCTTAGTATTTTCTTCTGGCTTATTACCACAGTCAGGAATAAACTCTATGATTGGAAAATAATTAAGCAGATAAAATTAAAAATCCCTGTGATTTCCATCGGGAATATTAAAACAGGCGGAACGGGGAAAACACCATTCACAATTTATCTGGCAGAATATTTACTCGGCGCTAAATCAAAAATTGCAATAATTTCCAGAGGATATAAGAAGAATTCCGGTACCGTAGATTATGTAATAGAGGGCAAAGAAAACTCTCCTTCTCTTGATAAGCTTGGAGACGAGCCGTATTTAATTTTCACACGACTTAAAACCGTTTCGGATAATTTTATTTTAGCATCAGGAAACAGCAAATCATCACTTGCGCAATCTGTTGCTGAAAAATACAAACCCGATATAATTATTATTGATGACGGTTTTCAGCACAGAAAAATTTACAGAGATATTGATATAGTTTTAACAGAGACACCGCAAAATATTTTAGACAATCTTTTATTGCCTGCCGGAAATTTGCGCGAAAGCAAAGCCGGCTTAGAGCGTGCTTCGATTATTATAAAGAACATTAAATCACAACTGATTGAAACGAACGATACTACATCAATTAAGTATGTAAATAAAGGTTATTACGATACGGATAATATTAGGGTAGAACTTGATAACGCCGTGTACACTATATGCGGCATTGCAAATCCCCACTCGTTTTATTCACTTATTAATAGAGATAAATTGAATATTTTGAGGAAGTTTGAATTTGCCGACCATTATTCATTCAAGGAAGATGAGCTTGAAAAACTTTTTACAGGGATTGATAAAGAAAAAGTAATTGTTACCACTGAAAAGGATTTTGTAAAATTAAAAAGTATGAATGAATTGTTTAACAAATATAAAATTGTTTATCTGAAAATAGATGTTCAGTTCAAAAAAGGCAAAGATATTTTCGAAAATAAAATGAAGGACATAATTTATAAATGAGAATAGGAATTTCAAAATCAGAATCAAAGTTTGAAAGATATCTCAACTGGCTAAATCATTTTAAAATAGAATATGAAGTACTGGATTTTGCAAACAACGAAAAAGATATAAAAAAGTTTGAGGAATGTAACGGGCTTATTCTCACAGGCGGAGTGGATATTTACCCTGAGATTTTCTGCGACTGGGACACTCCCGAAACAAAAGGAACATACGTACCTGAGCGTGACGGCTTTGAAATGAATCTTCTTGAAAAAGCGTTACAGCAGAAGAAACCGATACTCGGAATCTGCCGCGGGCTTCAGCTGATAAATGTTTTTTTCAGAGGCAGTTTGATATTCGACCTTGAAGAAATAAGAAATGTAAACCACAGAAAAATATCTGAAACAGAAGACAGACTTCACGATATCAATATTTTTGACAGCACTTTATTGAAGGAAATAATAAAAGAAGATAAAGTGCAGGTGAACAGCTCACATCATCAGTCAGTGGACAGACTTGGAGAAGGATTAATGACTTCAGCTAAATCACCCGATGGAGTTGTCGAAGCTTTGGAGTTTGCAGATAAAAGTAATAAGAGCTTTATGATTGCAGTTCAGTATCACCCCGAAAGATTTTTAAACTATGATGCATCCCCTACTAAAAATTTATTGGAAAGGTTTGTAAATGAGTGCAGCAAATAAATTTGTAATTAATAATTTAATGAGAAAAACAGCGTTACTATTTTTAATTCTTCCGTTATTGTTTTTATATTCCTGCACGGCAAGCAAAAGTTCATTGAATGAGAATGATTTCACAGTCGGTGAAATAATCGAATCTATAAATAAAAATTCTGAAAAATTAAGAAGCTTAAAAGGTGACGGTGTAATTTCAATAGACTCACCTGAAATGAGCAGTTCAGGTTCGTTCACACTCAGTATCGTAAAGCCCGACAGTCTTTATATAAAGCTTGAAGGTCCTTTCGGAGTAAGCATTGCTGCCATTTTACTGGAAAGGAATAATTTTACATATTATAATATTCAGGATAACAGAGTTATCCTTGCGCCTTCCACTCCTGCAAATATAAAAGCAGTGATGAGATTAAAATTAGACTTTGATGATTTTATAAACGGATTTTCAGGCTCATACAATTTTATTGATACCAGCTCGCAGAATTTTGTTTTAAGCAAAACCGAGGATAACTTAGTGCTTACTCATAAGACTTCCGATGAAACAAAAAAATATTTTCTTGACCCGGTGAAAAAATATATCAGGCAGTATATTGTATATGATGCAGACGGGAAAGAAAAAATGGTAGTTGAGTATAATAATTATACAGAAGAGGACGGATATTATTTCCCAAATAAAATTAAAATTTCAAGAACGGCAAGCAGTGAGTATGTTTTTCTGGATTACAGCTCGAAGGAGCTGAACAAGGGATATTTAGGGTATAAAATCAAATATCCCAAGTCAGCTAAAGTCATTCAGTGATAGTTATTTTCTAAGCTCGGCTTCAAATATCTCTTTGCTGCCCGGTTTAGAAATTACATTCATC
>JBHEKU010000041.1:0-7908 GCA_041859205.1 Ignavibacteria bacterium
AAGGAATAGTATAATTTATTTTTGTTGATGGGTTAAACGGGTTAGGATAATTTTGCGCTAACTCATATCCGTCAGTTCTCGTATTGGATGAATTAATGCCAATAAATGGTCCGCTGCAGCCGCCTGTTACATAACAGCCGCTGCCGGAAGTTCCTCCCCAAATTGTTAAACATGAATCATTGTTTACGTTTCTGAATCCTGCATCAACCAATCCATTTAAATTACTTCCGGGATTTGTCAAAGGATTATTTACCTGCGTCAATGTTGAAAATACTCCAAGTTCCCCGTTAGTAAATGGCCTTATGTACACACTGCTTTTAAATTGTCCTAATTTTTCGTTGAATGCAAACAAATAGGAACCATTGCTTCTATAATTAGCAACAACTGAAACACCTAATGTTGTATCTGATGAGCTGTTAGCGTAACCAAAATTAAAAACAGGTGCACCAATTGTTATATTAGAAGTGTAAAAATAAAACGGGTCCCAGTCACCACCGCCAAATAACTTTCTTGTTACAACTATAGCAGAGTTATTACTTAATCCTGTAGCTGCAAACCGGGGACTTTCTTTTATATATGTCAGCACATCCGTGGTAAAAAACAATGTAGGCGCAGTAGCTCCAAAATCATTACTTTTTGTAAAGTATAAACTGCTTCCATTTCCGAATGAGCCAGGCACACCTCTTACAATAGTAACAGTACATAGAATGTCATCATTAACCGTACTGCTTACATACGCAATATCGGTTTCAAATTTTGCAGTATCAGGCGCTGCGCCTGATACGTTATAACCATACTGTCCGTTAACAGCGCTCTGATACCCTGATACCATCTTTAGTCCAGAATTAAAAGGCGATTCGATTCTATAAAGTTTTGATTTTAATCTTCTTGTTCCACTCACCAACGAATCCAAGGTAACACAAACATATATGAATGTGGCTGCAGTATATTTTGCATTATCGCTTGTAACACGGATATTGGTATATTTATTTGTCGCATTTCCAATCATATTTCCGGTCGAATTAGTCATCGCTCCATCCTGACGCGTTCTGAGAATTATTGAAGATTTATCTCCGCTGAGTGTATAAGACATTGCTATGAATGCGTATGAAGAGTCTCCATTGGAAACAGCTTCTACATCTACACCGTTAGGAGTTATTTTCAAACCCATCACAGTATAAATAGTTACAAGATTGAAATTTAATCCGTTATTGGTTGAACGGTAAACCTTTAATGTATCAGCATTAGCCAAACCGGAAACACCAAGCGCTGCATATATATCTCCCTTAACTCTTTCCCGCGAAATAGAATTAGCAACAACTACGCTTGGAGTTATTCTTATAACATTAAGCGCTTCCGAAACGCTTTGATTTTCATCTACTCGCTTAAAATTAGAAGCATTTGGAGATTCATTTATTATCTGCGGATTTGTTATTTCATGAAGTTTTCCTTCCCAGTAAAGCTTAGCTTCGATATTATTGTTCTCTCTGGCAGTTTTTATGTTTTTTACAATTTCAGTTATAACAGGGTCAGCCACAGGCGATTGAATTATTTCCGAGTACGATGTTCCCGACTTTTTATCTGACTGAGAGAAGACAGATTGTACGGTGAGGAACAATAACAAAAACATTGTTAGTTTTTTCATGTATATTTTTTTTATTTAATAAAAAAATGTTATAGCGCCAATCTTAAGAGAGGCAACGTTTTATTTTCTATTTTGAAATTCTTAGTTCTTTATTTTTATTTTCTTTGTGTTCTTTTATGAAAAATTTACAGGCAGTTGATATTGCCGTATCGGAATCTGATTTCAGCATCTTCTGTATTTTTGCAATTTGATTCTGTGTTTTAGGGTACAATCTATATCCTCTTGCTATCTTTATTTGTTTTTTCATTTTATTGTGCACATCTGTGCACTTTTATTTCGAACACGGACAATTTACTATTTCTGAGTATGGTTATGCAAAGAGAATTTTCGATATTAGGCACGAAAACGCAATATAAATACTTCGTAAAATCAAAATTAATAGATTGTTTTTATTGTTGTTTACAAATATCTTTTTGCACAATAAAAACCTCCAATTTTGAACGAAAAAATAGTCAGTATCCTGAAAACCTTTAATAAATCTGATATAAAGAATTTTAAAAAATTTCTTGACTCACCCTTTTTTAGCGTCGGAAGAGACCTGAGAAAATACTATGATTGTATAATTAAATATCATCCCGAATTTGAGATAGATAAAGAAAAATTTTTGAAAAAGTATTTCGGGAAATTAGATGATGAAGAAGGGAAACAATCGAAAATTTTGCGGGCAGTTAACTCAGATTTCAGCAAAGCTCTTGATGAATACATTACTGTAATTTCTATGAAGAGTATGAATTTTTATTCTAATTATCTTTTAATCGCAGGGTATTCTCAGCGAGGATTGGATGAGTTTGGCGAGAATAAAGCCGAAGAAGTATTATCTATGGTAGAAAATGCAGATGCGGGTTTTATTCAAAGACTTCAATCAATATTGTTAAAAGATTTGTACAGAAATTTTAAAAGCGCAACGAATAAAAACCAGGAAATATATAATGTGGTTGAGAGCCAAAGCGAAGACCTATTGGCTTTCCTTTTCAATTTTTCATCACATATGCTTAATAGTCTCGATGTAAATTCTATTATCTATAATATACAAAGGAATACAGAGCAGCTTTCTCTTCTGATGAATAATATTAACTTTGATGTTTTTCTGGAAAACCTGCGTACTGATTATCCTAATTATAAAAGAATTAAACTCGATATAATTTTACTTTGCGCTTTGTTGAAAAATAAAAAATTTGAACACCTGTATTTGAAGCTAAACGAAGTTTATATGGATACTTTTGATTCATTGAATACATGGAGCAAGATGAATTATTTTACTTTCGTTCTTAACTATTATACTCTGAATCTCAGCGAAGAAATTATACCTCTGAAATTTGAATTTATTAAGTTTGGTCTCTCGCAGGGACTTTTTCCATCTGGAGAAACGAAATACGTTCAAGTCTCCTCGTATAAAATTTTTATGCTTGCAGGGCTTCATGCCAATGATACTGAGTGGACAGAAAAATATATAGAAGAGTACTTAGAAAAAATTAATCCGGATATAAAAGAAAATATGCGTTTGTACTCATACGCTTATCTAAATCATTACAAACGGGAGTATCTTGAATCAATCAATTTTATTTCAGAGTTCAAATTTGAAAATGAAGTTTTTACCTATGATATGAAACTAATGCAGCTTAAAAACTATTACGAACTTGCGAAAGATTCAGGTTCGTATCTGGAGAGTCTAAATTACTCAAGAGATGCATTTGCGCATTTCCTTAAAGAGAATAAAAAAGTTTCTGAAAGCTATAAAATTGTAGGTAGGGAATTTATTGCGGGACTGAAACTGCTCATTAAAGCAAGACTATCACCCATTAACAAAGATGAAAAAACAGATTTAGATTATAGTATGGAAAAATTTATCTCCGAAACAAAAAATCTTTGGTTGATAAGTAAAATGAAAGAGCTGTTATAGAATAATAGGATTAGAATCTCTCATCTCTATTTAGCTATCTGCATTGGCAAAAGATTAATATACCTATAGATTCGAATACTTTTTAAATTAACCAATTGAAATGCATATGAAAAAGTCCGAAAAGAGTTTACAACTCTTTGTCGGACTTTAATATAACGAAAACCAAAACATACTCTCTGAAAACAAATTAATCTGCTAATCTACAACGGAATGTTTCCGTGTTTTTTCTTTGGATTAGAATCAACCTTATTTTCAGCGATTTTGAAGTATTTAATAAGTTTTTTACGGGTATCTTTAGGTTCAATTATATCGTCAACAAATCCTCTTTCAGCGGCAAGATATGGGTTAGCAAATTTTTCTGTGTATTCAGCAACTTTTTCATCCAAGGCTTTTACTTTATCTTCTGCAGCATCGATTTCTTTTTTGAAAATAGTTTATGCAGCACCCTTTGCCCCCATAACTGCAATTTCAGCAGTCGGCCATGCTAAGTTAATATCACCGCGAACGTGCTTTGAATTCATAACATCATAAGCACCGCCGTAAGCTTTACGTACGATAACTGTGAGCTTTGGTACCGTGGCTTCGCAGAATGCATAAAGGAGTTTTGCTCCGTGACGGATAACACCTCTCCATTCCTGGTCAGTGCCCGGTAAAAATCCGGGTACATCTTCAAATACTAATAATGGAACATTAAACGCATCGCAGAAGCGAACGAACCTTGCGCCTTTAATTGACGAGTTCAAATCTAAAACACCTGCTAAAACAAGTGGCTGATTGGCAACAATACCAATTGAACGGCCGCCGATTCTTGCAAATCCAACGATAATATTTTCAGCATACTCTTTATGAACTTCATAGAAACTATCTTCATCAACAACTTTTTCAATAAGTTCTTTCATATCGTAAGGCTTATTTACATTATCCGGTAAGAAGGTATCAAGCTCAGGAATTTCATTGTCAATTGGACCGTCATATTGGTACATAGGTGCATTATCCATATTATTCGATGGAATATATGAAACAAGTTTTCTTATGCTTTGGAAACACTCTACCTCATTTTCACAGGTGAAATGGCTTACGCCTGATTTTATTGCATGTGTTGCAGCGCCGCCAAGTTCATCAAATGTAACATCTTCATTGGTAACAGTCTTTACTACGTTAGGACCTGTTACAAACATATAAGAAATCTTATCAACCATGTAAACAAAATCCGTAATAGCGGGAGAGTAAACTGCACCGCCTGCACAAGGACCAACGATAGCAGAAATTTGCGGAACGACTCCGCTTGATAAAGTATTTCTTAAAAATATATCTGCATATCCGCCGAGAGAAATAACACCTTCCTGAATACGCGCGCCGCCGCTATCGTTAATACCGATTATAGGAGCACCCATTTTCATAGCAAAGTCCATAATCTTGCAAATTTTCTTTGCATAATATTCCGAAAGTGAACCGCCAAGGATAGTAAAGTCCTGAGAGAAAACACAAACAAGTCTTCCGTCTATCGTTCCTGTTCCGGTGATAACACCATCTGTATAAAATCTTTGTTCCTGAAGTTCAAAGTCATAGGACTGATGCTTTATAAACATATCAGTCTCTTCGAAAGAATCCTTATCCAATAATAAATCAATGCGTTCGCGAGCTGTGAGTTTGCCTCTTTTATGCTGCTGGTCAATTCTTTTCTGTCCGCCGCCAAGCATTGCTTCAGCGCGTTTCTTTTTTAAGTCGTCTATTTTTTGCTGGTTTGTCATGAGATTTGAATATTAACATTAATAAATAAATACAACTAAACCCTTTTTATATCTGCCCCTATTGATTTTAATTTTAAATCTATGTCTTCATATCCCCTATCTATATATACGGCTCCGTTTATAATAGATTCACCTTTTGCAATAATTGCTGCGACAAGGTATGAAAATCCTGCGCGTAAATCGGGAATATTAATCTCTGCTCCGTGCAAAGGGGTAGGACCTTTTATTACTGCGCTGTGCAGATAATTTGATGTAACAAATCTGCATGGAGTGCTTCCAAGACATTGATTGAAAAGTTCAATATCTGCTCCCATTTTTTTAAGCTCGTGCACGTAGCCGAATCTTTTTTCATACACAGTTTCGTGTACAATTGAAATCCCGCTGGCCTGAGTCATAAGAATTACAAACGGCTGCTGCCAGTCAGTCATGAAGCCCGGGTGAACATTTGTTTCAAGAGCAATTGATTTGAACGGTCCATCGTAAAAAAATCTTACTCCGTTATCTTTTACTTCAAACTTGCCGCCTATGCGCCTTACGTTGTTCAGGAAAGTAATAATATCTTCCTGAATTGCATTCTCTATAAAAATGTCACCTTGTGAGGCAAGACCGGCTGAAGCAAACGATGCTACCTGGTTTCTATCAGGGATAACTGTATGCTCTGCGCCTTCAAGTCTATCAACACCTTCGATTGTAATTTTTCTATCCGTGCTGAGTTCAATAATTGCACCCATCTTCTGAAGAAATTTTATGAGGTCTATTATTTCAGGTTCAACAGCAGCATTGGTTAAAATCGTTCTTCCTTTTGCTAGTGTACTGGCGATGATTACGTTTTCAGTTGCGCCTACACTGGGATAATCTAAATGGATGTTTGCGCCTTTTAAGCCGTCAGTTTTTAAAATATAATAATCATTTTTTATATCAACATTAGCACCGAGTTTTTCAAGTGCATCGATATGAAAGTTAACAGGTCTTGCGCCAATCTTACATCCGCCGGGAATTGGTATTTCCGCTTTACCCGTTCTGTTAAGCAATGGTCCGGCCATCAATACAGCTATGCGCGTAAGATTGCCAAGCTCTTCTGAGATAACGTTTTTTGTAAACTTTTCAGTTTTTATTTTTAAGGTATCTTCTGTGATAGAAATTTCTGCGCCTAAGTTTTCGCAGATTTCTTTATTGATATTTAAATCACTGATCTTGTTTGGAGAATTTCGTAGTACCGAAGGTTTATCGGAGAGCATCGAAGCAACTAATAATTTAGGTGCTGCGTTTTTGGAACCACTAACTTTTATATTACCGTGCAGAGGATTCCCACCCTGAACAATAAATTTTGAATTGGAATCTGACATATTTGAAAACTAATAATTTTAAAGGTGGGATTTAAGTTAAAAATATGTCCATTTTTGTTCTTGCGTTACGAAGCCGGAGCTTCGTAACGAGGTGAGGGACGAATGTGGGATTTAAGTTAAAAATAGGAGCACTATTTCAATTTGGAAATTATAGTTCTTTCAAGTGTTTCATAATAGTTTCACCCGCAACACGCCAGTTCAGACGAGTTTCAAATTCATTGAAGGAAGAAAGGGCAAGTTCTCTGTAAGAAATTTGATCAGTAAAAATTTTTTGTATATAGTCAGCATAATCTTCGGGACTTGCTTCAGGAGGAAATGTAATACCGTTCAATCCGTTTTTAACTGCTGTTGTTACTCCTCCAATATTTGTCGTTACAGCTGGAACACCAAAGGAATTCGCTTCCCCAAAAACAAGACCAAAAGCTTCTGCTTGAGTAGGCAATAGAAGAAAATGAGAATTCAAAAAAAGTTCATCTATTTTTCTTTTACCCTCAATTGTAGATTTACTTATAAAGCCATGATCGATTATCCAAGGCGGTAAAGGTTCTACCGGAATACTCTTTATTCCGGCAATATGGAGTCTCGCCGGAAATCCCCTTTCATTTAATTGTTTTACGACTTCTACAGCGAAATCACCACCTTTTCTTTTCCAATCAACTCCTAAAAATAACAATTCACACACTGCATGGGATTTATTTTTTAATATCTCAGCAATATCCGAAAGTTTTCTGTTACTTTCAATATTTGAGCCAAAAGGAACAACTTTTATTTTTCGCTTGTCGATTTTGTAATTATCCATTGCAGTTTTTGCAGCCCAGTCAGAAGCAAAAATTACAAGCTGAGACGTATCAAATCCATGCTGTTCCATGAAGATTCCATTTTTAATTGTTTCATTACTGTAGTTAAAAAAATCTTCATAAAAATTGAGCATTCCGGCGAACGTAGCATCCGCATAAATTACTTTAGGTTTTTTTGTATCAAGGAATGCTATAGGAATAATCCCAGGTGAAAAAATAATATCGGAGTTTTTTGAAATTTTTTGAGAAACTTGATTTGCAAAATCTCTAGATATAGCAGGAACTCTTTCTATTGCAAAATTCTTTCCTGTTAATCTGTAAAATTTTGATTTTAATTTTAGATGTAAGCTGATATTCCAATCTAAACTTCCTATTCTTTCAATTTCTGCACCTTGTTCTATAAGAGCTTTAGAAATATAATAACCCAAACCCGACCAATTATTTACATCGGCAGAATCATAAGTTGTAA
>JBHEKU010000137.1:0-3145 GCA_041859205.1 Ignavibacteria bacterium
ATATTATTCTGTTGAAATTCATTGTGCGAATTAAAAATCACAAGGGGAATTCGGTTAGAAATATGGTAATCAAGATTTCGGGTTAATGAGGATAAAGAAGATTCTGCTACAACTGCTGCAAATTCTCCTATGTATTGACCGCCCTGATTGAAATATACATCAAAATGTTTGGTTTGTATGTACTTCCATTTGAACTCTTTGTATTGAACTTTATTCTGGCCGAACTGAGGATATATGCTGGAAATGAAGGTTAAGAAAAAGAGGGAGGAAAATAGAAAAATTAAATTAGACTTTTTCATGAGTTAAATTTAGAAATTATAAACTGGTAGTTAGAAACGATGTCTGCTCCTTGTTTTGCTTAAATTAATTCAATAGGTGCAACAATTTCAAGTGTAATTTAGTTCTACAACTTACAGTAATCCCTCATCCTTAAAGCTGAAGAATTCATCCTGAGTAATAATGACATGATCAAGCACTTCAATGCCAAGCAGCTTTCCTGCCTCAACTAATCTTCTGGTGATTTTAAGGTCATCATCGGATGGGTCAATTTCCCCTGAAGGATGATTATGCGCTATCATTATTTTAGCTGCGTGATTTCTTATGGCTATTTTAAATGTTTCTCTGGGATGAACAAGAGAGGATGTTAATGTTCCCACAGTTGAAACCTCCGCAGCAATTAACTTATTCCGTGAATTGAAAGAAAGAATAAGGAAGTTTTCAATATTAAAATCTTCAATCTGATTTCGGGCAATTTCAGCAGCTATTGAGGAATTTGTTACTGCTGTCTGATTTTTAGTATCAATTCTTTTTTTAGCTTCATCACGTGCAATTCTGCGTGAAATTTCAGCGCAGGCAACTAGCTGAGATGACTTTGCTTTCCCGAGGCCTTTTATTTGTTTAAAATCCTGAAGTGACGCTTCTTTAAAATCTGCAAGGGAATTGAACTTTTTCTTAATTTCTTTGGCAGTATCCATAACGGAAGTGCCTTTAAAACCGCTTCCTAAAATTAATGCAAACAGCTCGATATCAGCGAGTTTATCCTTGCCTTCTCTTTCAAGACGTTCGCGCGGTCTGTCATCTGGTGGTAGATCCTTAACTGTAAAGTTTGTATGAGACATAAAGGTAAATTTAATGCCAGAGGGAAGGGAAACTGTCGGGATGAGAGGACTCGAACCTCCGGCCTCATGCACCCCATGCATGCGATCTAGCCAACTGATCTACATCCCGTAAGTAGAATTAATTCAAAATATGAAAAATTTTTGCTCATTTAAAGGGTAATTTCCCGTAATTAAATTAGACGTAGTTTATAGAAAAATCTTGCTGTAATAGTATTTATTATGCTTAATTTCAACGGAAAAATACATTTTTCAATATTTAAGGATTTTGGCACGGAGTTTGAAATATTGTAGGTCATGGACTCAACTTCTTACATAATAATAACAACAGGAATTCAGCTCATAGGGCTTATTTCCTTCTATTTCGTTCACCAGAATTATAGAAAGAGACAGTCAGTAAAATTTTATGCGGTGGTAAAGAGAATCACCTGCGTAAGAACTAAGGAAGAATTTCAGCAGTGTTTCAAAAGGCTTTGCAATAACGAAATAAGAACACTTTCAGGCACCCAAAAAAATGAAATTCTCTACCTTGCAGATGTTCTTGAACACAATTTGATTTAATAATCCGATTTTATTTTTCCTTTCCTAATATAATAGAATTGCCGCTTTCAGGGGAGTTGGGAGCGGCGTTTTTGTTTTTCCTTCATATCATTTCTTTCATCTTTTCAAGAATATAATATCTGTAAAAATATTTTGTCTCATTCTGCGCTTCTTTATAAACAGCAATGTCTAGTTTGGAATTATTCATTAAAGATTTTATTATTTCATTAAAAAATCTTAACGAGTTTTCTGTAGCATCTGATTCAACTTTTACTCTTTCTTTGCCGTCTCTTTCAAGTTGTTTTATAGATTTCACCATTGATGCAGCTGAATCGTACATGCCCAGCTCAATATAATTCATCATGTAATAAAATCTCACATTTATCTTTTCTACAAGCTCATGATATTTTATTTTATTCAGATGCTCAAGTGATTTTTCGTATTTTTTTA
The DNA here is from genome assembly GCA_041859205.1 of Ignavibacteria bacterium. Lineage (GTDB taxonomy): Bacteria > Bacteroidota > Ignavibacteria > Tepidaquicellales > Tepidaquicellaceae > JAFDZO01. Next base: position 2,106 of record JBHEKU010000137.1, read on the forward strand.
ATCTTAAATTCAAAAGGGCTTTACTGTAATTATATTCATTAACTCTGAGATCTTCATCGATGTAGTTTATATATTCTTCAAGAAAATTTTCTGCCCACTCATATTCGCCCAGACTCATAGCAGTGATAAAGGTATTCTGAAGCGTAGCTGCTGAAAAATTCGGAATTGAATCATTCGGGTAAACTTTTAACTCACAGAATTTTTTCCGCAAATCAAACAACTCTGTAATTGATACAGCCTTTATACCTGCTAAATCCGTGATTGATTTAAAGTGAATGCATATATCCTCAGGTGTAAAGTTGTTAATATTATTCAGCAGGATTTCTTTCAGTTCAAAATACTCTTCCTCTGTAAAATTGTCTTTAACAAATTTATAGAGCATGTACTGCATTTTAACAATTGATGCAAATTTATCATCCGATGACTCAGCATATTTCATAATATTCTCCGCGTTAACGGAGTTCAGATAATTTTCAATTGTCTTATTATTTTCAGGCTCGGGACGTACTATTTTTATGATTGCTAAATAATAGGCAAGAGAAGAGTATTTATTCAAAAAATCCATCATCAGTGCTTTTGCAGCTGAATTAAGAGCTTCATTAATTTTCTTTTTATTCAGCGGCCTCATATTCAGAAGATTTCTATGAACAATTCTTTCCATTTTATAAAAGAACTGGTAATAGTCTTCGTGAAATTTTTCGTCTGTTTGTTTCCTTTTTTTAAAATCATTAATGGCTTTAATTGAAAGCTCATATAATCTTCTTTCAGAGAGTGATTTTGCAAGATTCGTTTCTATTGCATCTTCCTGCAATGCAAATTTTTCATAGGATAAAAATCTCTTCAGAAGTTTTCCGAAGTCTGAAAAAAGATTTAAAATAGATTTCTGTTTGAACTCCTTGCCGGGATATAACTTTTTATGAATTGCCTCATCTTCAAGCCGTTTAGAAGTAAAATCCGGATACGACTTTGATACTTCAATAAACAGATCTTTTAATTTTTCGATTGAATTAAAATAAGGGGAATTTATAAAATCACCGAGT
>JBHEKU010000206.1:0-6585 GCA_041859205.1 Ignavibacteria bacterium
TGAAGTAATTAATTGACGAATGTTGTGGTCAGAACTATTGACACATATCCACCCTAATAAAATTGTTATGAAAGAAGAGACTGTTAAAGATAGAATTTTAATTCTAATTTTTTTTACATACTCAGTTATAATAAAATAAGAGATCAATATTAAAACTGGAACCACTGGATAAAGCAGATCAAATTTTTCAAAATATATTGAATAATATAAACTGATTGCAATTGTTAGAATTATCGGCCAAGTAATTTGATGTCGAATCGTAAGATTTCCATTCTCTTTAGTATGCTTAAGTTGAATATACGTTCCATATAATCCAAATAAAAATGAATACGCCACTAAAGAAATCCACATTTCAATTGTAGGATTTTTTTCAGTAGGGTAAAAAAAAATTAAAATGTTAAAATAAGTTAGTATTGCAATAATCGATAATAATAAGCAAATAAGTCGCGTAGTCCAAATAGCTTCTTTCTGAGAAAGTTTAAATTGGTTGGGTTCATAAATATTTTTTGAATAATGTACGCATAATGAATATCTAATAAAAAATTCAAATGAAAAAATAAAAGGTATTAATAATAAAATTAGGTTTAATGTTATACCTTTATTTGCTATGACGGAACCAGAAAACACCATGAAATATGAAGTTAGGCCATATAGTATTCCACGGAAAATAATCTTATATGTGCTTACGGTTACGTGGGGCAAATATTATTTTTTTTAGTAATATAAATAATTTTATTTAATTTTAATATGTATTTTTTTAAACTTACTAAGTGAATTTTACAAAAATATTCATAAAACTACAATAATCTTAAAAAGCATGTTATTTTTCAATATTATCAATAATAGTGTGGCTATTACGTCCTTTATAAAATATGTGAACCTATTTTCCAAAGGACAGCAAACCCCGTTTAACCGCCTCGTAATAATATATTATCGGACGCTATAAACAGGGTTTGCCGTCCTTAACGGACGAATAGCCACACAATAAATATTTTTAATACGTAATAGTGTTTTGGTTTTCTTGAATCCCATAGATCAAGATCATTTTCAATTTTTAAAGAATATTAGAAGGACTGTTTACAATTGTAAACAGTCCTTTTCTTTTCGTGTTTGGAAGTTTGTTTTAAAATAATATTACACACTATGATTTTTTATCTAATTATTGTTTTGGAGTTTGCCATTATTTTACTTATGGCACATCGTTTTAAAAAAGTTAAAGCTATCAAAATAAGCCGTCCCTGTGGACAGTGCATTAAAGAAGCTGCTTATGAACGTTTATGCGAACGCCGAAAAATACTTGGCGAAGCATACAGGCAATATGAAGTACTCCCGAAGGCATTGTTTGTAAGCTTCCGAAAACAAGAGATAGCTAAGACCGCTTGCCAGCATTTCTATACAAATCTTCGTGATACTTTTGGACAAATGTAATATGCTTATCCGAAAACAAATCCTCAATAACATCTTAGATATCGGTGGTATTGCCACGATGAATAACCTGTATTCTCCTAATGCAAAAACTTATAAAGGGGGTTTGCTATATACCCGTAAATTGTTCAAATCGTTTCTCGAAGAAGGATTGATTGAAAAGATTGAGCCGATCGGAAGACCGATGAATAAATGCAGAGAAGTCTTTTATTGCTTAACAAAAAACGGAGTTCGCTACATCGGAAGAACCGATGAATACAAGTACAAGAAATATCAGAAGTCCCCTCACAATGTTATGCATGAAAGCATGAAGTTTGATGTAGCGATTTCCTTTCTTAGAAATTATCCACATGCAAAATTTACATTCAGATACGACAGCACTTTTTACGGAGTTCAGCCAGATATTCTCATTCGTATTGAAAGTCAAAATCCTAAGGAAGTAACACGCTTTTTACTCGTAGAAATAGAACGAAAGAAAACCGTTGACCGGGTGTTTAACGAAAAGATCAAGCGGTATGAGGCGATGTTTCAGGCCATTGAAAAGAATAAATCTCATAATAGCAATCAGTTCACAGTTCTGTTCGTGTATGCGGATATATGGTTTGATGTGTTTTTAAGACCACAGCAGTTCAGTGATCCATATGTCATTAATCACGTTGAAAAAGTAAGTAACCTTGTCAAAAATCTTGTTCATCATTACTGCAAGTTCTTACCGCAGCAACGTTATCGTTTTACCGCTTTCCATAATTTTTACAGATTACATGAAGCCGTTTGGCTTACGCCAACAGGCAATCGTGTGCAGTTGAACTTGTAACGATTCAAATATAAATCAAGTCAGTCCATTAACAACCTATCAGAAGTTTCAACCATACGCTTCACTCGGATCTTTCATTTTAGCATCAGCCCTTCCTCTATCAAGGTAGTTGCATTCGCACTCCACCTTGACAGAGGCGAGGCTCCCAGATGCTGTCTTTCAGATACCGAGTGATGCGAAAGACGGCGCACATTCGGTTTTCTTTTTTAATTAACAATCCGTCATAAAGAAAACTATATGCTGCCGAGAGTAAAGAAAGTTCTAGATACATTATTAGAGCAGTTCAAGGACGGCTCAAAAATTCCCGAAGCTATTGCCTATACTGTGTTTCCCATTCCGAATGTCCCTAGCGGTTCATGGAGCTTGCTTAATCACCTCATCATGCACTTTGCAGGGACGAAGGACGCACGCGGCTTCAGACAGTGGAAGAACGCAAAGCGATATGTGAAGAAGGGCGCTAAGTCATTTGATATTCTAGTGCCTCGATTCAAGAAAGTTAAGGACGAGAAGAGCGAAGAAGAAAGAAGCCTGTTAGTCGGGTTCATGTGCGCACCTGTGTTTCGTGTAGAAGACACGGACGGAGAGCAGTTGGACAACGAGCAAATTAAACTTCCTACGCTTCCCTTAATGGACTTAGCAAGGGAATGGAGTATTTCAGTAACCGCCGTACCGGGCAATTTCGAGTATTATGGATATTACTCACCTGAAAAAAGCGTAATTGCCTTGGCAACACCTGAAGAAAAAACATTCTTCCATGAACTAGCACACGTTGCCCATGAGAAAGTCTTAGGCAAACTGAAGCGAGGGCAGGACCCGTTACAGGAGATTGTCGCTGAGCTTTCCGCCCAGGCTTTGTGCCGAATTGTCGGAAAGGACGGAGACAAGTATTTCGGCAACTCATACCGCTACATAGAAAGCTATGCAGAGAAGATGAATATCACTCCGCATACGGCAGTGCTCAAAGTACTTTCTGATGTGGAGAAAGTATTAGCTCTCATTCTTGGAAAGGAGACTGTATGAATGACAACAAAGAAATCATTTCGCAATTGAACCACTTGTTTCAAAGCGGATATAGTCCTTATAACATCTTCAATGACTTTATTGATTTGATATTGTATGCCTTGCAGGGAGACGATGAACAGTATCTAAAGATTGTTCATAAGTACCCCAACAAAAAACCGATAGGACACCGTGAGATAGATTACTACCATACGGCTTTTCAGATGCTACAGTACGAGATGCGCCAATCCAATTCCGATGTACTTGGAGAGTTGTATATGCAGTGGAACATGAGCAACAAGTACAAAGGGCAATTCTTCACTCCTAAACACGTTGCAAGCTTCATGGCTCAGATTACCAATCCCACTGGCGGACGCATTCTAGACCCATCCTGTGGCTCAGGAGTGATGCTTGTGGAGGCGATTAAGACGATGAAGCACGACGATTTGGACAAGGCAACCTTTTACGGACAAGACATAGATTTAACGTGCGTAAAAATGACAGCTCTGAATCTATGCTTCTTCAACGTAAACGGATATGTCATTCAAGGAAATACTTTGACAATGGAATGCAACAAAGTGTACCAGACACGAAGGAGCATTTACGGGGGAAGCATCAGGGAATTATGCGGCGAACGGCTCGAGGCGTTCAAAGCTTCCTATGTTCCGAGCATTGAGAAAATGGTTTCCGAGAACCCATTAGTTATAAATGAGATTTCAGAACAATTAACACTTTTTTAATAAACTTAAATGAAGTTAAATAAAGGAGGATATAAAAGTGTATAGTCCGAAAATCAAAGATGATTTAATTCCGATTTTGTATCGCTTAGCCAGTGAAAAGGATAAGCCGATGACTAGAGTCGTGGATGATATATTGCGGAAGGAGTTAGTTGAGTATGAACAGCAGAAGGAAATACCTTATTGCGTGAGTTGTTATTCGAAGTTGGATTTAGATACGAGACAGGTGACAGCGTATTGTAGTTTATGCCAGTCCGAGACGTTTGTTCTTTATACTGTACCGACAGAGAGTTCGGATAGGTATTCGGGAAAGGAGGTAATTTAGATGTTAGAAAGTTCGATTGATGAGAGGGTTTGTGAAGATGTTGTAGATGAAAGTTTTGAAGAGATTTTGAGTGGATATGAGATTGAAGGAGAGTCAGGTGTTGAAGTTGAGACAGAGCCATTGTGCGGTTCGTGTTTTGCTCCGCTTGATGTAGATGAAGAGCAGACGATTGGATATTGTGAGAAGTGTCAGACTACAGTTTTTGTTGAAAGGCGAGTATGTAATAGTTCTTTGGATAGTGAGTAGTAGTTCGATTGTGTTTGTGTAAGATGAGAGTTTTGAATTTAGTTGTAGTTCTTTTTAATATTATAGTGCAGACGATAATGTTAAGATTAAGGAGGTAAAGCACTTGTTCTTTTTGGGGCAAGTGTTTTTACTTACTAATTAGTGAGTGAGATTTTTTTTCATTCTTGGTAATTTTGTTATTAGTTTGTGAAGAAATTGAGATTGTTTTATATAAGTGAGATTGAGTTTTGAGTTTATAGGATGAGGCTTAATTCCCCGTTGCCTACCCTATAAGCTTGCATAGCTCTCACTTGCTTGTAAACCCGCAAGGGGTTGACAAGCGTTCAAGTTATGCTTTGCTTTGCCATAATGTGATGCCCGTATAAACTCACTAAGTACCTGTTTTGTATATTTATTAAAGAGCTGAACCCGTATAAGAAAATTTTCTATTTATACGGGATTTATACGGCTCCCGTATAAACCCCTTTTATGCAAATCGAGAATATCAGGACGGTAAAAGTCGATGAACTGGCACAATTTATCCCTACAAAAGCAGGAGCAACATTCAGCTCATTGTGGCAGATATTTTACTATACGAGAATGTTCAAGTACATTTCTTACAGGCATTTCACACAATTGAAGAAGAGCTTTAATAAGATATGTACGTATGGTAATCTTCATGGATTATGCGAGCTTGGCTATCTCAGAAGTCCGCAACGAGCAGTATATTGCGCAACGAACAAAGTCCTGCCAATCTTACAGCAAGCCGGGTACAACACTGAAATCCTGCCGGCCGAAGCAACGGGGTATGGTGACATCAATGAGCTTAACAATACTGAAGTATTCGTACAGGCAACGAAGCTAAAATATTTTCATTCGCTTTTATATCCTCATTTTGATTACCTCATTCCCGATGCATTGCTTGTCCGTTTAGATGATGAAAACAGAAAATACAAATTATCTTTTTTAGAGATTGAAGCCCAGAAGCCAAAGTGGAATAAGTATGTCGAAGCAAAGAGGGAAAGGTACGTTCAGCTCTCCAAAAGTCTGGACTTTTATAATTGGTGGAAAGATGTTGCCCCGAAAATGGATTTGCCTGCACCCTCAATAGAAAAATTTACATTTAACGTAATTTTCATTTGTTCACTTAAAAAAGAATTTGGTTATGGATTTAAAGTGGTTTCTCAGATATCTGACGCTGACACGGTGGAGTAAACTCGCAGCCGTATCATTAGCGTGTGTATTCTTTGGCATAATCGCATTTTACTTCATGTTCCTGCAATCTGAATACAGGCAGAAGGAATGGAACTTCAAGAATGTCGGATTCATAAAGCACAGCGTAACTCTTGAGCCGGATAGAATATATAAAATATCCTGGGAGCAGCCGGAGAAGACTTTTCTGAGGGCAATAGACGTTGACGGAGTTAAAGCCCATACTATGAATTATTCCAAAATGCGATACAACTTTATTGAGTATAGCGATTATTGTTCTCAATATTTCTACAATCCGTTTTATGTCCGGGTGAACAAAGAAACCGATGTAGGACTGCTATTCGAGGTTCGTACAACTGTTATGAATATTGGCAACGGCTTTTTCTCAAGCTGGGTTGAATCAATGGGCGATCCTCTTAATAAGGCTGACTGGAATGTAACAGATGTTACCGATACAGATAAGAATGCTAATTTGACAATCGACGGCAGTTTCCCAATTTATAAAATCAGAAGATAAGCGGAGGAAACATGTGGATTGTACTTATCATAGCAATGATTCTCATCCTATTAGTTCTGCTTGTTCAGGGAGTAATTGGAATGGCAAGCTCTTCAGTATTATCATTGAAAGAATTTTTCTTTAATACGGCTTGGGGCATTATTGCCTTAATTGCCGGAGTTGCATCGGTATTCTTTTTCTTCGTTTCTTCTAAAATGCCAAAGAGAATGAGGGAGAGCAAATCAAGAACTAAAGCTATTACACCTGTTCTGTATTCCACATCACAAAATAAAATCAAAAATAATAGATTAATGGATAACAAAAAATCTGACATTCAGGGAAATCACTACAC
>JBHEKU010000107.1:0-30480 GCA_041859205.1 Ignavibacteria bacterium
TTGTAAGCTTTTTCAACGGAGTATCGAAATCATAACCCCATGATTCAATTAATTGCTTAAGTACGGTGAAGGTCCAGTTAGTGCGTGGTTTACCCAGTGGCGCGATAGCGCCTTCTGCGATAGAAAGGTCATAATCAGTGATGATAAGTCTTTCGTCAAGCTCCTTTCGCGCGCCAAGCCCAAGGCAATCAGGGCACCAGCCGTAGGGTGAGTTGAACGAAAATGAATTAGGGGCAGGTTCATCAAAGCCAATGCCGCAGGTAGGGCAGGCAAGCTTTTCGCTGAAGAGTTTATCTTTTGAGCCATCACTGTCGGATTCAGTAATAATTACAATTCCTCCGCCAAAACGCAGGGCAGTTTCAACTGAATCGGTTAGCCGTAGCGAAGTGGCTTTTGTAACCATAATCCTATCAACAACAATTTCAATATCATGGATCTTATAACGGTCCAGCTTCATTTTTGGAGTGATATCCTTTATTACTTTATCAACCCTTACTTTTGTGAATCCGTCTTTTTCTATCTGCTCAAATAATTCGCGGTAGTGACCTTTTCTGCCTTTAACAACTGGAGCCAGTATATTAATTCTTTTTGTATCAAGATTTTCTCTGATGTGATTGATTATCTGCTGGACGCTTTGCCTTTGTACAGGCTGACCGCAGTTTGTACAGTGCTGCGTTCCGCATTTTGAATAAAGCAGCCTGAGGAAATCATATATTTCAGTTACTGTGCCTACGGTTGAACGGGGATTATGTGAAATTGTTTTCTGCTCTATGGAAATGGATGGCGAAAGCCCTTCGATCTTATCAACATCGGGACGTTCAATTCCGCCGATGAACTGACGGGCATAAGCAGAAAGTGTTTCCATAAATCTTCGCTGGCCTTCAGCGTAAATGGTATCGAAGGCAAGGGAAGATTTACCGGAACCTGAAAGTCCTGTGAAAACAACTAAGCTATCGCGGGGAATTTCTAAATCTATATTTTTTAAATTATGGACGCGGGCGCCCTTTATTATTATTTTATCTAAGTGAGACTCTGACATTAATTATAGGTATAAGAACTAATCAAAATGGTGAACATCAAAAATACACTTAATTTATTAAGGTTACAATTGCAAAATAAATACTTCTCTTACTCTGAGATTATTTTATTAGAACACAGATTTATATGATTTTTTAAGATGGCGCAGATGAAAAAAGAACTAACCAGTGAAATCACAGATATCATATTCATCTGTATTCAAACTGAAAACAGCGACTGGATTATATTAATTCAATATTGAATTTGAGTTATATTAATAACAACTATTTACCTTGTTTTTAAAGCCCTTCATAAGTAATTTTAGGTACAATGGTTAAAAGAATTACATATTTCATAACCTGTTAAAATTTTAGAAAAGTGTCCGCCCGAAAAGCGACACTTTTTTTTTGCTCCTTTTATTATTTATAATTAATCTGAATAAGTTATCATCTCTTCGATTTAATGAAAAAAGAAATTGATTTAAAGAACTATGTAAAAAAGATTTTCAGAGCAGATGAAATAAAAGAAGCAAAGATTTCCGGATACAAATACGAAACGACAAATAAAATTTCCGTAAAAATTCCCCAGAAATTCCTTGAGAAACTTGCATTCGAAATGGCAAATGCGGGCGCGGGAGTTATTGGCAATTACGAACTATGTTCTTTCAGAATAAACGGAACAGGTACTTTCAGACCGGCATCTAAAGCAAAACCTTTTTCGGGTAATAAAAACAAGATTAATTTTGTTGAGGAAGTAAAGCTTGAAATGCGATGCTCCGATGATAAATTAGATACCGTGATCGATGCAATTTATAAATTTCACCCGTATGAGGAACCTGACTATGATATTACGCAGATAAAATTCAGAAGTAAAAAACCGGAATCGATGCTTATCACTCTGAAAAAATCAATTACCGCTGAAGACTTATTCAAAAGAATTAATAAGAATATAAAAAGTTTCGATAACAAGAAAAAAGTTTTAACTTTGCTTGTCACCACAGGCAGTGAACCACAGAACTTAAAAGCAGATGCAGTAATATCTGCGGGTGAGTTTATAAAACTAAAATTAAAATAATAAAACATATCATGTCAGATTTAGTAAACAAAAACGAGATGAACGAAGACGGCGGATTGAACGACAAAGCTTCCGCAGATACAACTCCATCGGTAATACTTGAATACTTCGAAGAAGATTCGGATACAAAGAAACCTAAAGTGACAGAAAAGCTGATGACCTTCTACAAGCTTTCAAAAATCGATAAAGAGCTTTTTGAAATCGAAGAAGAGAAAGGCGATCTTCCCGATGTTATCAAAAATCTGAAAGAGAAAATTGCTTCCATTGAAAAGGAAGTTTCTGACAGACAGAAACGTGTCATCGATTTAAACACAACTAAAGATAAACTCACCGCAAGCAATAAAAAAACTGAAGAAAGAATCACAAAGTACGAAGAGCAGAAATTCTCTGCAAAGAATAACAAAGATTACGATGACATCATGAAAACCATCGATGCCGGACTTGAGGAAATGGAAGGCTTCGAAAAAAAGATGAAGGATATCACTAATGAAATTAAGAACGAAGTAGATGCGACCAACGAACTGACCGGAAGAGTTGAAGGACTCAAAACAGACTTAACTGAAAAAGAAGAAGTTTTACAGGAGCTTGATGAGAATTATAAATCCGAAGAAGATGAAATGAAAAAAGATTACAATGTTCTTCTGAAAAATCTGAACGCAGAAGATAAAGCATTGTACACAAGATTAAAAAAGATGTTCAAGGGCGAAGTAATCGCTATTGTAAGAAAAGGAAACTGCACAGGATGTTATAACTCAATACCTCCGCAAAAAGTTATTGAAATTGCTACAGCAGAAAAAGTATATACATGCGAATCATGCGGAAGAATTTTAATCTCTGAAGAAGTTCTTAAAAGCAACATCGACGCTTAATCATTTTTATTAATAATTAAGCATTGGTGAAAAAAATAAAAGTTTACACAGACGCTACAGCGAAAGGCAATCCGGGACCTTCGGGTCTCGGAATTGTTATCAAAGACGAATCCGACGAAATCCTCCTCACACATAAACAATACATCGGCAAAGCAACAAACAATCAAGGTGAATACACTGCACTGCTTGAATCACTCAAGCTTCTCAGAAATTTAAATACAGAATATGACTTCGTAGAATTTTATTCCGATAGTTTACTGATGGTAAGCCAGTTAACAGGGAAATATAAAATTAAGGATAAATATCTGATGAGAAATGCGATGAACTTCTGGGATGGGATAAACAAGCTTGGTAAAAAATATTCAATCACATACATTCCGCGCGAGCAGAATGCAATCGCCGATAAGCTTGCTAACGAAGCAACACGCGAAGGCATGCTTGCTGAAGCACAAAAATAAATCTCCCCTATTTAATAAGCCGGATTTTGTAAACGCACACTGGCGAATGACAATCATTTATCTTAATTAGAACGTTACCGTAATAATTTTTTGCAGCCTACCCCGGAAGCAATTTAAACGAGCGCTGTTTATGCTTCCTATACTTGGCCTTGCTCCGGATGAGTTTGTCAATCCGGCAATTGCCCGCCGGATGGCAGCTCTTAACCTGCCGTTTCACCCTTACCCTGAGATAAACTCAGGGCGGTTTTCTTTTCTGTAACACTCCCTGTAAAAAATACTTGCGTAAGTTTTACCCCGGACTTTCTCCGGGCATCCGCGCTCTCATGGAGTCCGGACTTTCCTCACTTCTTTGTAAGAATACAAAGTATGCGCGATTGTCTAAAATAGAGGAGAAAAATTTTCGAAAATTAAAGAACGATATAAAAAAATAAATTACTTTTCTTTTTAAGATAATTATATACTTGATAGACCAAATTTTGTAATTATGAACTTGATACACCCATAGTCTAATTCCTCCCTTGAGGGAGGTGGCGAGCGAAGCGAGACGGTAGGTGTTCTTTCAAACACCCCTCCCGACCTACGGTCGGACTCCCCTCAAGGGGAGAATTGTTATAGGTCTGTCAAATATATATAGTCGCCCTTGTTACTTTCTACCTGGTACTTATTACTATTTGCTCATTTCAAGCATACGCTTTAACGGCGTTAACGCTTTCCTCATTAAATCATCACTCATAGTTATCTCAGGCTTTTTGTCCTTCATGCATAGATATAATTTTTCAAGTGTGTTCAGTTTCATATAGGGACACTCGTTGCAGTTGCAGCTGTTTTCAGGCGGCGCGGGAATATATTTTTTGCCCGGCGCTTTCAATTCCATCTGATGGATAATCCCCGGCTCAGTTGCAACTATAAATTCATTCGCGCTATCTGTTATGACAAAGTTAAGTAATGCACTGGTTGAGCCGATGAAGTCTGCATGCTTCAGTATCGTATCTTCACATTCGGGATGAGCGATTATTTTCGCATTCGGATTTTCAAACTTCAGCTTTACAATTTTTCTGTCGCTGAAGGTCTCGTGAACTATACATGCTCCCTGCCATAACTTCATTTCCCTTCCCGTCTGCTTCATAATGTAGCGGCCAAGATTTCTATCCGGAGCGAAGATTATTCCCTGCTCTTTAGGTATCTGTTCAACAATTTTAACTGCATTGGATGATGTGCATATTATATCTGAAATTGCCTTCACTTCTGCGGAACAGTTTATATATGAAATTAAAATATGGTCGGGATATTTATCTTTGAATTTCTGCAATAGCGGTGCAGGGCATCCTTCTGCAAGCGAGCAGCCTGCGTTCAAATCAGGAAGCAGAACTAACTTGTTAGGATTTAAAATCTTTGCAGTCTCTGCCATGAAATGCACTCCTGCAAAAACAATCACATCTGCATCGGTTTTCTCTGCTGCCTGTGCGAGCTGCAGGCTATCGCCGATGTAATCAGCTAAGTCCTGTATGTCATCGTCCTGATAATAGTGCGCGAGGATGACTGCGTTCATTTTTTTCTTCAAATCTTTTATCTCAGCAACTAAATCAAGATTCAAATCTATAGGTGAAATACCTTCAAGTGCCAGTTTATTTTCTTTTGTTTCTATCATGGTTACAATTTAGAAAGAATAATTTTTATTTATAATACATTTAAACTGCTTTTTTAAAAATTAAATCGTTTATCGGTTCAAATAACTGCGGTCTGTTTTCTCTAAGCCATTTTTCAAGTTTGCGGACTTCATCGGTAAACATTTTTAAATTCAAAAGTTTTGATGCAAATTCAATTTTAGCATATTCCTCTATCACATTAAACGTTGTACTTTTTAAAGAAACTAACACTTCATCAAAATCTTTTGCATACTTAAGATACGTTTCCTTTTTATCTTTATACTTACTTTCGTTTAAAAGTGTTACAAGAAATTTTATATTGAGATAATTATGCCTTGGCAGACTGACCTTTGTAGATTTTAAAAGCCTGTTTACTTTGTTTAAAAAATATAAAATTGTTTCATAATCCGAATCCTTGCCTTTCCAGTACTCAACAACTATTCGGAATAAATAGTTAAAGAGCATACGGCTTGAATTATATATTTTATAATTTCTTCGCGTATAATCTATTATCTGTTCAGAAACTTCACTCAAAACTTTTGCATCCGGTTCCACTGAATAATGTTCAACACCTTTTTCATTTTCAATTTTCCACCTGTACAAATTCCATCTCTGCCATTCGGCATTCTGCCAGAACTTTCTTTCAAATGCTTCATATTTTTTTCCTCTTAATGCTAATGAACGGACATATTCTTTTTCATAAAATCTTATTTCATCTTCTTTATCTAAAAATGAAGTTATTAGTATTAATTTAAAATTAACCGTCTGAACACATTCAAAGCTGCTTTCAGAATTTAGTCTCTTATGTAAATTTATACACGATGCATAATATTTTTTAGCAGCGCTTTTATCTCTGTTAAAATCGAGTTCGATATTCAGAACTTCAAATAAAGAGAACATAACTTCATTCTTTATAATTTTGGAAAACCGCTGTCCTTTCCTAATTATTTTTGCTGCATTATCATATTCACCAAGGAGGCGGTATATACGCGCCAGGTGTATCAGATTTCTTATCACAAGCAGATAATCTTTTGCTTTTTCAGAGTGAAGGAGTGACTTCAGTTTGTATTGCAAAGACATCTGAAGATATTTATTGTTCCCCTGTTTGAAAAGAAATAGTTGTGATTTTGCTACATAATATCGAGATATAATTTTGTCGGCATGGTTCTTATTTTTCAAACCATTAACTTTCTTTTTTATTCTTTCAAGTTCAGAATATATTATTTTAAATTTTTTGACATTTTTGTTATAAAAATAAAATTGTGATATTATATAATAGAGCTCAGATAACGTTTCTAACAAATCAGATTTTTTATTTCTATCGTTTTCCGATTTTAGTTCAATTGATATTATCTTTATTAATCTGAAACACATAGGAATAACTTCCCTGTAGCATCCCTTTTCCTCCAGCCCTTTAATTATCTCCAATGACTTTTTAACAGGCATTTTATTAACGTCAGCATTTGATTTAAAGCTAAAATATTCTTCCCTCATGCTTTTTAGCAATCTGCTTTTCATACAGGCAAGCATTGCTTTGGAGACTTTCAATTCTTTACAAATTTTCCCTTCATCCCATTTCTTAAAATTATCTTTTTCTATAATTCTCTGAATAATAGATAAGAGTTTATAGTTTTTTTGCCCTGAACCGTTTTTGCGGAAATACAATCTATTGAGGAACCTTTGCCTTATTTCCGAAGGAATGCAGCTAAATTCCAGCAAATAATCACTCTGTTTCTTCGATAAAATTCTATTCATATATAATTAATATAACAGTATTTATTAGAGTATTAAGCAATAAAATACCAAATATTCTGTTTTAAAATACAATGAACAGGTATAATTTGCAAGTGTAAATTAAATTACAATAATGAAAAAATTATTATTCATTTTAGTACTGCTGACCTATTCCAACATTTTCGCAGTTGATTACTATTACTACCAGAACCAGCGCATCGACCTGCAGCAGCGGGCTGACCGCATTGCAGTTGTATTGAAAAATACAACAAGCTCAAAAAACGAGATTGAAAGCTCCCTTAAATCCCGTTTAAGTTCAGATGCAAAAATTCTGGAGACAGGATTCAATACTTATGAAATTAAATTCAGCTCTTACAAACTCCCAACAGAGCTGATGTCAGTTTCAAACAATTTTTCAAATCTCGATTTTGTTAAGTTTACAACTCCCGTTTACTATGGCGAATCAAGAAGTGTAATACAGGTTCCGACAGATGAATTTATAGTAAGACTAAGAAACGAAAAAGATTTCGATAAGCTGCAAATACTTAACTCCGAAAACAAAGTTTTTGTTTCAGGTAACGTTTTCGATAAAAAAGGATTTTTATTAAAATCGTATGATGACGTAACTCTTAATGCATTAGATTTAAGCAATATTTATTTCAATACAGGATTATTTGAATTCTGCGAGCCTAATTTCATTTATCCTGAAGGCGGACTTTTAAACTATTGGCCAAACGATCCTTTTATAAACAGCCAGTGGCATTTATCAAATGGCGGACAAACTGTAAGAACAGGCGGCAGTCAAATTTTTGATGAACAATCTACTACAGGTGTTTCTGATGCAGATATGAACGTAAACCTCGCCTGGGATATAACACGCGGTTCAGCAAATATTACAGTCGGTGTTTTTGATACAGGTATTGATTCTGCACATCCTGATTTAAGAACTAATGTTATTGCAGGTTATGATGCTATATGGAATAGAATGGGTGTACCTAGAGATTCGAACGGACACGGCACTTGTACTGCAGGTTTAATTGCAGCCAGAGGCGATAACGGTGTAGGTATAAGCGGTGTTGCTCCTTTATGTAAAATACAATCATTCAGAGTTCTGAATGCTAATGGCACCGGAGTATTAATTGCTCTTTCACGTTCTTTCGATTCCGCAAGAGTATGGGGTGTTGAAGTACTAAACAACAGCTGGGGCGGAGGCACACCAAATAACACAGTAACGCTTTCAATAAATGCTGCAGCAGATTCAGGAAGAAACGGCAGAGGATGCGCAATATTTTTTTCTTCAGGAAATGACGGCAGAAGTTATGTTTCATATCCTTCTTCACTTCCGAAAGTTATTTCAGTTGGCGCAACAACTAACAGAGATAAAAGAAAAGCCCCCGGCACAGGTGAACAATACTGGTGGGGCGGAAACTACGGAAGTAATGCAAACGGTGATATAGACGTATGCGCACCTACAATATGTCTCACCACAGATATACAAGGCTTCGGCGGTTACGTTCAGAAAGCCGGAGTAAATGGAGATTATGATTCAACGTTTAACGGAACATCCTGCTCATGTCCGAATGTATCCGGTATCGCAGCTCTTTTACTTTCGATGAATTCAAATCTTACCAGACTACAGGTTTATGAATATATTTGCAGAGGCGCGGAAAAAGTTGACAGAGTTTCATACGATGGCTTTAAAACATACGGATGGTGGAATGCATATTACGGATACGGAAGAGTAAATGCTTATTACGCATTAAAGCTGGCTCAGGGTGTTGACGTAGTTCCTCCGGGAATTGTCTATGACCCGGTTCGTTCAACAACGAGTACACAATACACAAGAATTATTGCAACATTCTATGACCAGGATGGAATAACACCTGTTCCTACAGAAGGTCCTAATCAGCCTTACCTTTTCTATAGAGTTAAAAGAGCTGACGGCGGCTGGGGAGCATTGTATTCATTACCTGCTGATTCAGTAAGTTTATTTGGTGGCAGAATATTTCACATGCCGGGGTTTGGCTGGAATACACAAGTAAAATATTTCTTCATAGCCCGAGATGAAAACGGCAATGCATCTTATTATCCTAAGCATTGCAGAGTAAGCGCAACAGAAGGATTACTTGACGCATATTATTTTGCGGTTGGTCAGCAGCAGACACTCACAGGCAGAATTTCTAATTTCAACACTGCACAGGCCGGAGGAATTTTATCAGGTGGAATAAACCTAACAAACTCGCAGCTGCCTATTTTAGATACAAGAGTAAGAGTTTATGGTAATTACAACATCGCTCCATTTGATATAGATGACGTACATTTACAGCTTTTCTCACCAAATATGGAATCTTATGAAAACAGATTTTCATTGTTTGGAAGATATCCCGGAAACGGAAGTATTACCGGAACTACATTTTATGATGGAGCAAACAACTATATGGCATCAGGAAATGCTCCTTACACAAATGCAAATTACAGACCTGATTATCCTTTCGAATCATTAAACGGCACGGATGCTAACGGCTTATGGAAATTTATAGCTTATGACCAGGCATCGGAAGGAAATCCGCCAATCGGTTCAATGACTTATGACAGCTTGAGATTAACAATGACTGTTCTATCAACAAGAACATCACCTTGCTTTGTTCACCTTGAACCGAAAGACACTATAATTGATTTTGGTAATGTAGCAGGAGGTCAAATTAAGGAAGTTACATACTATGTAAAAAATAACGGAACTGATACGTTAAACATTTTAGGTAATCCTGTTATTTCAGGAAGTGACGCTGCAAGATTTTCCATTCTCTTTGCTCCGACAAGAGTAATGCCGAACGACAGCAATGCATTTATTGTAAGATGTTCACATCCTTTGAACAGAAGTACCGGCGGCAATGAAGTTGAGTTTGATAATCCGCAGAGAGCATCATTGAGATTCAGAACGGACTCTCCCGACCACGATACAGTTTTCGTATCGCTTCAGACACAAAACGCCTTGCCTGTTGAGCTTGCAAGCTTTACTGCAAATGTGAATAAAAAAGATGTTGAGCTGAAATGGGCAACAGTAAGCGAACTAAATAATTCCGGTTTCGATATTGAAAGAAAGGATAATAATGAATGGAAGAAAGTATCATTTATACAAGGTAACGGAACTACAAATAATCAGAAGGAATATTCATACACAGATAGAAATCTTCAGTCAGGAAAATACAAATACAGACTAAAGCAGATTGATTACAACGGGAACTTTGAGTACTACGAGCTTAACAATGAAGTAACTGTTGGTATTCCTCAAAAGTATTTCTTATCGCAGAACTATCCGAACCCTTTCAATCCGTCTACAAAGATTGATTATGAATTACCGTTTGACTCACAGGTAAAAATCAGGATATACGATATGACAGGACGTGAAGTAGCAGCTCTTGTTAACGGAATGACTGCCGCCGGATATTACACTGCTCAGTTCAATGCATCAAGCATGGCAAGCGGAATTTACTTCTGCTCAATTGAAGCAGCCGACAATAATTCAAATAACAAATTCAGTAAAGTAATTAAAATGTCCTTAGTAAAATGAGGAATAAAATGATTAACCAAACAATTATGAAAAGAACTAAAAATCATTTCTCCCTGACATTAATACAATACGGTGCATTCACCGGGCTTGTAATAGGATTTCTTGTAAACCTCTTCGGACCTGAAAGCGAATTAATACCTTCTGCAATAATCACTATGATATTTTTCTACGTGATTGCAGGGGCAGCATTCGGAAGTTTCATCGGTCTGCTGATGGATAAGCTTTACAGACCTGAAAGAAATCCTGAGTATTCAAATTTATAGACCCCCAATGCCTTATCCTGCAATTTCTTTAGAGAGAAGATAAAGAAAGGATAAGGCAAACTTTTCTTAATTTCATTTGCCTTCATATTAAAGTAATTTGTTATATGAAGGCATTGATACTTTCAGCCGGCTTCGGCACCAGATTAAAACCGCTAACCGATACAACTCCAAAAGCGCTTATTCAATATAAAGATAAGCCGCTTATCGTTCATCAGATTGAAAAATTAAAATCAATCGGTATAAATGAAATTGTTGTAAACGTTCATCATCTTAAAGAAAAGATAATAGATTTTTTTGATACAAATGATTTTGGGATTACAGTAAATATCTCGGATGAAGAAGAAATTCTGGGAACAGGCGGCGGAATAATTAACGCCGGAAAATTTTTTAAAGATGAAACATATTTTCTTGTAGTGAATGCTGATATAATTTCAGATGTAGATATTAAAAAATTTATAGAAAGCCATTCCGAAAATAATTTCGCAACGCTTGCTGTACAGAAAAGAAAAACATCACGCTATCTTGAATTTGATAAAGAGATGAATCTGATTGGACGAGCTAACGAGAAATCACAGGAAGATAATTTATATGCATTCAATGCAATGCATGTTATTTCAAATGAGATATTTAATTCAGGATATAAGGCAGAGTTCAAAGATATTATTGAAATCTATCTTGAAGAGTTACAAAAAGGAAAAACAATTAAAGGATATGATGTCGGCCCGGCAGAGTTTAAAGATATCGGTAAACATGAAAACCTAAACTAACTACGCTACCTGCTCAACTCTTTTTACCCATGGCAGTTCTTTCATAAGCACACGTTCAACACCAGCGCGCAATGTCATCTGGCTCATCGGACAGCCGAGACATGAACCAAGCAAACGAAGCTCAACAATACTTTCATCTTTGATATTTACAACTTCAACATCACCTCCGTCAATCTGTAAATAAGGACGAATTCTTTTTAATACTTCTTCTATTTGTGAAAGGGATATTTCCATATAAAAATTAAAACTAAAATTATTCTACTAACTTCATCATTTCTTTATTCGTTCTTGCCAGATCATATTTCCATGCGCCTTCTTTTATCGAATATACTTCAAGAGTTTTTCCTGATTTGAATTTCAATGTTACCATTGCATTATCACCATCCTTCTTTTCATCTATAATCTCAAAATCCTCATTAAGATTTCCTAGAGATTTCGGATTTTTAAAATCCTTATCAAAAGCTTCTTTACCTGAAAGATTTCTTGTCTTTGCAGTTGTCTCGAATTGTTTCTGAGATTCTGCCGAAAGAAATGTCCAGGCTTTTTCAGTGCTGCCTTCTTTCACGGACTTTACAAAATCTTTTATTGAGTTGGCAGGAGAATCTGAGCCGCCGGAGTTTCCGCAGCCGCTTAATAAAAGCAGCAATCCGAATAATACAATTAAATGTTTCATAGTTTTAAATATTAATTTCAAGTTCAGGCATTTCGCTTTCCTTAGCGTTGAACATGTTTACTTCAAGCACTAACTTTGAAGCAATGTTATTGTAAATTTTTGATGTTTCAGAGTCGGGTGATTTTAATACAATAGGCATTCCCGCATCTCCTCCTTCTCTTATTGCTGTATTGATGGGAATTTCTCCAAGCAACGGAATCTTAAATTCATCACTCATTTTTTTACCGCCGCCTTCTCCGAATATAAATTCTTTCTTACCGTCAGCGTGTTTAAAGTAACTCATATTTTCTATAATTCCCAATGTAGGCACGTTTACTTTTTCAAACATAACATATCCTTTTCTTGCATCGGCAAGAGAAATATCCTGCGGAGTTGTAACCATCACTGCACCGGTAAGCGGAATTGTCTGGCTCAGCGTTAACTGAATATCACCTGTACCCGGAGGCATATCGAACAATAAATAATCAAGCTCTCCCCATACAACTTCAGTCATAAACTGACGCAGCGCACTGGAAGCCATTGGTCCGCGCCATACAACTGCTGTTCCCTCTTCCATTAAAAAACCAATAGACATAAGCTTCACTCCATGCGCATCAACCGGAAGCATTTTATTCTTATCACCTTCTTTAACTAAGAAAGGCTTTTCTTTTGTTCCAAACATCAGGGGAATTGATGGTCCATAAATGTCTGCATCAATTAGTCCGACCTTCGCGCCTTTTTGCGCAAGAGCAACTGCAAGGTTAACGGCAACAGTTGATTTACCTACACCGCCTTTGCCTGAAGCAACTGCGATTGTGTTTTTTATATTCGGAAGTATGGAAGCTTTTTTATCGTTACGATGATTTGTAACTCCAAGTGTAAAATTTATCACAACATTCTCGACTTCATTGAATGCCGATTTTATCGAATTTGAAATCTGTGTTTTTACCGGCTCAAGATTTTTATTCAGCGGATCGGATATTCCTAAATTTAAAATTAAGTTCTTGCCGTTTATTGAGATGCCTTTATAAAATCCTAATGTGATATAATCCTTTTTAAGAAAAGGTTCGTTAATAGCAGCTAAGATACTCTTTACGTTTTGTTCTGTTATCATTATTTTTTGTTGACTAATAAATTAAGAATAAAGGAAGAGTGTTTAAATGGAATTCGTAAGCACATATTAACTGAAAATTTAATAATTTTTCTTTATCTTATATTTATGAAAGCAAATGAAATCATATTCCTAGTTGAAGAATCTTTAGAAGGTGGATATGAAGCAAAAGCCATTGGTGAATCAATATTTACTGAAGCTGAGTCCATCGACGAATTAAAATCTAATATTAAAGAAGCCGTACACTGTCATTTTGAAGATACTGAAGCTCCATCTTTTATAACCTTACGATTTGTAAAAGAAGAGACACTCTCTGTATGAAAATCCCTCGTGATGTAAGTGCAAATGATTTAATTAAGAAACTCAAGAAATTTAACTATGAAGTTACGCGTCAAGCCGGAAGCCATATCAGATTAACAAGAACTACAGAATCTACAACCCATCACATAACAATTCCAAATCATAGTCCTATTAAAATCGGAACATTGAATAATATTCTTAAAGATATTTCCGATTCTTTATCGATTTCAAAAGAACAGCTTATAAAAGAACTATTCGATTAATTCCATTTCTTAAGAACTTCATTTTCACTAAATTTATTTTTTACATCACACTTGCTGAATAAAACATCTAAAATAGCTTTATTAGTTCTTGTCATTGCAGCCATTTTCTGGCTGGGAGCAGTGAACATCCGCTTTTTCATCGGCAATCAGCTTTTGAATTACGACGAGTTCAATTTCAGAACGAGTATTCCGCCCGATGAAGAAAATCAGATATTTCAGGCGATAGCTAACTGCTCTTTAACCATCATGATTTTTTATCCGATGGCTCTTCTTGCTGCAATAGTATTCATAAAGAACTGCAAGATAAAACTTAAGGAAAATCCATGGCTTTTGATGAGCGCTATTTTATTTTTTGCATTCGTTCCGGTTGAGCTTTATACTTCATACATCGATTTAAAATTTGTTTTACTTTTTAATACAAGACCGGCAAACCACGATGTTTTGTTAAAGCTTTTCGGCGAGCGTATCGGATTTTTAAAAGGCGTTCCATGGATTGCAGTTCTTTCCTATTATACAATTATCGGTATTGCAATTTTTCAGCCTCTGAAAAAATCACGCGAGCAGCTCGAGTACGAAAAGAACAAAGCAAAGGAACACTCCTACAAATATATTTTCCATGAGGAAGATGATTTAATTATTGATGAAAAATAATCTAGCTACAAATGTCACTCATAAAAAAACAACACGTAAAAAAAACTGACGAAAAGAAAGACGTTACCATAAATGAACTCATTGAGCTTCTTAACAACATGGGATACAGAGTCCGTATTGAAAGAGGAACTTTCAAAGGGGGATTTTGCTTATTAAGAGAAGAGAAGATATTCCTCTTAAAAAAAGATCTTGAACAGGATAAAAAAATAAGCGTACTTGCAAGCAACATTGCTGAAATCGGAGTTGAAGATATTTTTATAAAACCCAATATAAGAGAATTGATTGAAAACGCTTCGACAGAAGAAGACTAATAACAAGGATTAATTTACCATGAAAGTTACACTGCTCGGCACCGGCACATCACAAGGAATACCCGTCATAGGCTGCCCGTGCGCAACCTGCCACTCAACAAATCCTAAAGATAAACGATTACGAGTTTCTGCATATCTTGAAATTCCCGGCTACGGAATAAACGGCAGCGATACATTAAAACTTCTTATAGATACTTCCTCCGACTTCCGCCAGCAGATGCTCACAAATAATTTTGATGATGTTGATGTAGTTTTGTTTACGCATCATCACATCGACCACATAGGAGGAATGGATGATCTTCGCCAGATAAATCAGCAGAAGAAAAAGAAAATAGATATCTATGGCAATAAGCTGACACTCGATGAAATAAAAACAACATTCAGATATGTACTTGATGAAAGGCTTCAGAAGCACAATTCTGTCCCGCTATTGAATTTCAATTACATAGATTTAAATCCATTTAAGATCAATGGACTGGAGATTATACCTATAGAATTTTATCATGGAAATCTTCCTATATATGGATACAGAATAGGAAATTTTGCCTATATAACCGATGCCAGCATGATTCCGGAATCAGAATTCGCTAAGCTGCAAAACCTTGATGTGCTTGTTCTTAATGCATTAAGGCACAGGCCGCATCCTACACATTATAATCTTGAGCAGGCAGTTGAAGTCGCTAAAAGATTAAAACCAAAGCAGACATATTTTACCCATATCACTCATGATATGGCACACGAAGAAACAAATAAAACTCTACCGCCGGATATACAACTTGGTTACGACGGACTATCATTCAACATATAATGCGAAATTTAATAGTACACTTTTACCCATGAAAAACACACTACATAAAGCCATAACAGAAGCAGGAAAGATCTTAAAAGATAACTTTGAAGGTACTTTTAAAATCGAAAGCAAGGATATGATTGCAAATCTCGTAACTGAGATTGATAAAATGTCCGAAGCAAAGATTATTGAAATTATAAAGAACGACTTCCCTCTTCACAATATTTTATCGGAGGAAATTGGCGCACTTACACAGGAGTCAAATTACAAATGGATAATCGACCCGATTGATGGAACGATAAATTTTGCTCATGCAATTCCGATAACATGCATCTCTATAGGATTAGAAAAAGACGGTGAAGTAATCATGGGAGCGGTTTACAATCCTATGATGAATGAAATGTTCTTTGCTGAAAAAGGCAAAGGTGCATATCTCAACGACAAACAAATACACGTATCAAAGGAAGATAACTTTGCAAAGTCACTGCTTGTTACAGGTTTTCCCTATGACTCAAGCCGCAATCCTCATAAGCCTGCAGAAGTATTCAATCGCATAGTTTACGCCGATATTCCTGTGCGCAGACTCGGCTCTGCAGCGCTTGACTTATGCTGGACTGCCATGGGACGCTTCGAAGGATTCTGGGAATACAATCTCAACGCATGGGACGTTGCTGCAGGATGTATAATCCTTACTGAAGCAGGCGGAACGCTTTCCGACTTCGACGGCAAACCTCTTTCTATATACAATAAGGAAATTTTAGCTACTAACGGATTGATACATGAAGAGCTAAGGAAGATTATTAAGAACGAGAAATAAATTAATTAATCGTCTCGCTTAATTCTAAAATCTCTATTACAGCAGAGGCGGCTTCATAGCCTTTGTTATCTTTCCCTTCAAGACTTCTTTCGTAAGCCTGCTGGGGAGTAAGAGTTGTAAGAACTCCAAAGCCTATAGGGATTTCAAAATCAACTGATAAGTTCATAAGTGTATGTGATAACGGCTCACAGATATATTCAAAGTGAGCGGTCTCTCCTTTTATCACACAGCCGAGAGTAACAATGCCATCGTACTTAATTAGGTTGCAGAGTTTTTTTACAATCAAAGGAATTTCATAGGCGCCGGGCACAAAAAACACATCGATATTTTTTTCATCAAAACCTTTTTCTTCAAGGGCAAGCTTCGCTCCTTTAAGAAGAGCCATAATTATCGGCTCGTTATATTTACTTATTACAATTCCTATTTTCTTTTGTGAGAAATGCATGTTCATTATTTCTATTAAATTGCGATTTGTTTTTTAGGAAGCATTGCTCTCATCTTATCAATCTCTTTTTCAGAGATATAATATTTTCCCATATTGCCTGCATCATTCTTTCTGCCGCCGTGAAAATCAGAGCCGCCTGATGTCAGCAGATTATGTTTCACTGCTATTTCTTTAAACTTCTTTACTTCATTTGTATTATGTGAAGGGTGCACGACTTCAATGCCGTCCAGTCCTGCGGCCTTAAAAATCTTTATCTCTTCTTCGTTAAAATACTTTGCAGGGTGTGCAAGAAACGACAATCCACCTGCTTCCTTTATTACTTTAAAAACTCTATCATAGTTTGGTCGCACTTTTTTTACATCGGCAATTTTATCATCACCTATGTATTTTGAAAAAGCGTCGAAGAAGCTTTTCACAAAACCCTGCTTCACTAATGCGTTTGCAATGTGAGGTCTTCCGATTGAAACCGTCGTTTTCAAATCCTCTTTGGCATCGTCATAGGTAATTGTACTGCCAAGCTCATTTAGCTTAGCAATGATTTTCTTAATGCGTAATATGCGCTCTTCTTGAATTTCAGTCAGAAGCTCTTTCATCACGGGAGCATTCGGGTCAATGAAGTATCCGAGTATGTGCATTTCGCGGTTCATGTATTCGCCGCTTATTTCAACTCCGGGAATGACTTCAATATCCTCTTTCAGTCCCGTGCGGATAGCCTCTTTCAGTCCGCCGATATTATCGTGGTCAGTGATACTGATGATTTTCGTTCCGGTTTTCTGGATTTTCTTAACTATTTCAAAAGGTGAGAAAAAGCCGTCGGAGTAGTAAGTATGTAAGTGTAGGTCTACCTTCATTTATCAAATGTATAACATAGCTGAAACTTGATTGTTTAAAAAGTCACTTTTAGTTCAATTACGAGTTACGAGTTACAAATTACAAATGTTGTAAATCCGTCTTTGCTGAATTCCGGTATTGAAAAAACAACAACGCGAATTTAGAAAATTCGTCAGTGACGGATTTTTGACGGATTTTGTTCACAATCCGACTTGGCGGGACGGCAAAATAAGGAATTAGACTTCCGCCACAAAAACACTACATCACAAAATTTAACAAAAGTCACATTGTAACATTATTGTCACATTTTCCCTCAAACACCCCTCCCGACTTCGTCGGACTCCCCTCAAGGGGAGAATTTGGTTCATCTTATCTCTATGTGTTTCTGAAAACCAAAATTCCTCCCTTGAGGGAGGTGGCTCGCCGAAGGCGAGACGGTGGGTGTTCATTGGACTGTCGCATTATTGTAACATTTTCCCTCAGGTTGTCATCCCATACTTGATGCGGGAGCCAATCATAAATCACTTATGCGACCACCCCAAACCCCCTCCTTAGAAAAAGGAGGGGGCATATTCAGCATAGTTATAGGGTAGTTCGCCACGGCGAATCACATTTTTATGGAACCGACCTGACAGGATTAAAAACCTGTCAGGTCTCCTATTCTAAATTTACATCAATTGAAAATAAAACGGAAGAGTGGTCTGCCTATTACTACTAATAGGTAGAAATATTTTTTTATGCCTTGATGCGATTTGGGAATAATTCGATGTGAACTTCATATATTAAATATTAGTATGAGCTAACTTTCATTCATTTAATTAGAACCAAGAAGAGATTTTTTTGATTGGCTTCCCGCTGGAGTTTATCACGCAATTGATGCGGGGCGGGAATGACAAGTATACAATTCTGAATTCATAATTCTCCATTCTACATTCAGAAACTTCTTCATTTAATTATTGATTATTTTTAAGTAAATTCAATCTTTTATATCCAAAATATTGAACATAATTCTTATAACGGGCGGGCCATCTGCCGAGCGCGATGTTGCCCTCTCTTCCAGCAGAAGTATATTAAAATCCCTGCGCGAGCTAGGTCATAACGTTAAAGTTATTGACCCCGTCTATGGCGATGAGACTGTAAGCGAAGAAAAAATTTTTGAAGATAAAGTCAGCGGTGAATATCCTTCAGCAGAAAAACTTCTTGAAATAAAACGCACTGCCGACAGGAATATATTACGATGCTTTAACTCTGATTTGTTTAACGATACCGATTTTGTTTTTCTCGGACTTCACGGAAAATTCGGTGAGGACGGGAAGATACAATCGCTATTGGATTTGCGCCACATGAAATACTCCGGCTCTGATTATTTTGCATCGGCGCTGGCATTTAATAAAGAAGTCGCAAAAGTAATTTTCAGCAACAATAATATTCCTACTCCCAGATGGATGTTTTCACTATCGGAAGAGGAAGCGCTTAGCGAAGAATTTTTAAAGAAGATTCATAAACAATTAGCTTTTCCCATCGTAGTTAAACCTGATGATGACGGCAGCAGCGTAGGTATTACAATCTTAAAAGATGAAAATGATTACGAAGCGTATACAAAGGCTGTTCAACTTGCTTTTAATTACTCGAAGAAAGTCCTTTTTGAAAAATATATAGAAGGTAAAGAGTTAACTGTTAGTATCTTAGGAGAAGAAGCATATCCTGTGATTGAAATAAGACCTAAGGACGGAATCTATGACTACGAGCATAAGTACACTAAAGGAATGACTGAATATATTTGCCCTGCAGAGATGACGGAAGCGGAGACAAAAAAAATTCAGGAGCTTGCCTTAAAAGCGCATAGTGCCTTAGGTTGCAAAGTATATTCGAGAGTAGATTTTCTGCAATCGAATTACGATAAAGAGTTTTACTGCTTAGAGGTAAATACACTACCTGGCATGACGGAGACATCACTTGTTCCGAAATCTGCAAAGGCAATGGGTATGGATTTTACTCAGTTGATTGATAAGCTTATAAAGTTATCGATGGAGAAGTATTAGAGATTTTTCTTGTACTCCGTCCTAAACTCCGTTTGGGACGGAAATATTTTGTGAAACTCCGTTTCACGTTTATGGCGAAACAGAGTTTCGCACACAATGCTTTCCCAAACAGAGTTTGGGAAAAAGCACAAACAATCTGCGAAGCAGAGCTTCGCGAAATTTTACATTCCCAAGCAGTCCGCCGCGGCGGCTTGGAAATGAGTTCAAAGTAAATAATCTTCTTATGGAAACTAAACCGCAAAGGGATGGCAAGAGCGATGGTTTGCTAAAGATCGTCCTGAGGTTTATAAAGTACAACAAGAAAGTTGTTTTGTTCGTAATAGTGCTTACGGGGTTAATTGTCTTTGCATCGGTCGGGAATAAAGGATTGATTTCCAGAATAAAAATGGAGAGCGAAAGAAAAGACCTTGAAGAACAGTTAAAAGCAGAGCAGATGAAGACAAAGGAATTGCAAAAAGATATTGAAGAATTAAAAAGCTCCGATAAAAAAATTGAACAGACTGCCCGTGAAAAATACGGCATGACGAAAGAGAATGAAACAATCTACAAAATTTTAATAGACAGCACTAAATGAAAAATGTTGTAAGCACTTTAAAAGAAATTCTGGCAGTTCATTCTCCCACAGGCTATACAATTGAAGTTATAAATTATATTGAATCGCTATTCAAAGGTTCAAAGCTGCATATTACAAAGACCAATAAAGGCGCATTGCTTGTATCGCTTAGCGAAAATCCTGAGCTTGTTGTAACTGGGCATATCGATACACTCGGCGCAATGGTAAAAGAAGTTAAAGGCGACGGCACTCTGGAAATTACAGAGCTTGGAAGTTATCCGTTGAATTCGTTTGAAGGCGAATATGTTACGATAAGGAACAGCAAGGGGAAATTATTCAGAGGCACATTTCTTTTAAATAATCCTGCGGCTCACGTTAACAGAAATGTTCAGTCGGAGAAAAGAGAGCTGGATAAAATGTCAGTAAGAATTGATGCATTGGTATATAGTGATGAAGACGTAAGGAAGCTCGGCATTGAAGTCGGTGATTTTATTTTTTACGATACAAGATTTGAAACAACTGATACGGGATTTGTGAAGTCAAGATTTCTTGATGATAAGGCATGCGCAGCAGTGATGATTGAGTTGATTAAAGAATATTCAAAGTCAGGCAAAGCAAAAAACGTTGGATTTTATTTTTCTAATTATGAAGAGGTCGGTCACGGCTCAAGCACAGGATTTCCTGCTTCAGTAAAAGAGCTTCTTGTACTTGATATGGCAGTTGTAGGAAACGGATGCACGGGAAGAGAAGATGCAGTTTCGATTTGTGTGAAGGATTCATCGGGTCCGTATGATTTTACGGTGAATGAAAGACTTCGCAAACTTGTGGAGAAAAATAAAATTAATTACGTAATAGATATATATCCTTACTATGGCTCAGACGGAAGCGCAGCAGTGCGTTCAGGTTATGATGTAAGAGTAGGGCTGATCGGTCCCGGAGTATCTGCTTCACACGGAGTTGAACGCACTCACGAAAAAGGACTTGAAGCAACATACAAACTAACAAAAGCATATATAGAAAATTTTTAAAAGTTTTTCCACATTAAACTCAGATGACTCACCTTTATTGTTAATAGAAGGCCTGTCATCTTTTTTTATATAAGAAAAGCTGTTGTATTGTTCCCACTCCTTTAATAGGGAGGGGGATTAAGGGGGAGGTCTAAGTGAAGAACAAATTTTATTTGTAGCTTCCCGTTAACCCCTCCCTAACCCTCCCCTTAGTAAGGGGAGGGAAAAATAATTTTAAAGGTTAACCACCCTCAACCCTCTCCTTAATATAGAGGGGGCGGCAAAAGTAATTAGATAAATAATTTAATGTCTGAACAAAAAAAGAAAATAATTTTATCAGGAATGAGACCGACAGGAGCTCTTCACATAGGGCACTATGTAGGCGCGCTTGAAAACTGGATTGCACTGCAGAATGATTATCAGAACTATCATCTGATAGCTGATTATCATACTTTGACGACTTCGCTGGATACTGCGAATGTTTATAAAGATTCGATTGACATGGTAATTGACTGGATTGCCTGCGGAATTGACCCGGAGAAGTCACCTATTTTCAGACAGTCAAAAATAAAACAGCATACAGAGCTGCATCTGATTTTTTCGATGCTGATAACTACTGCAAGATTGGAAAAAAATCCTACAGTGAAGGAACAGGTAAGAGATTTAAATGTTCAGAGCATTACATACGGACATCTCGGCTATCCCGTGCTACAATCAGCAGATATTTTATTATATAAAGGTGATGCAGTGCCGGTTGGTGAAGACCAGGTGCCGCACGTGGAAATTACGAGACACATTGCAGAGCATTTTAATCAGGCATTTGATTTAAACGGAAAGAAAATATTTCCTATACCTGAACCGAAGATAACAAAGTTTGCAAGGCTGCCCGGACTTGACGGAAAGGCAAAGATGAGCAAGTCGCTTGGCAACGGAATTTTACTTTCAGATGCACAGGATGAAATAAGAGCGAAGATGAAGAAGGCATTTACTGACCCTGCAAAGCTAAGAAAAGGCGACCCGGGAAATCCGGATATATGTTTAGTTTATTTGTATCATCAGAAATTTAATCCAGAAGAAGAGCCTGAAATAAGAGAAGGCTGCAAGAGCGGAACTTTAGGCTGTTTTGATTGTAAAATGAAGTGTGCAGATAAGATAGCAGGTCATTTCGCACCTGTAAGAGAAAAAAGAGCAGAACTTGAGAAAGATTTAAGCAAAGTACTTGAAATAGTTGAAGACGGTGAAACGAGGGCAAGAAAAGTCGCAGAAGAAACGATGATTGAAGTACGGGAAGCTATGAAATTCGGTTGATTTGTTTAACCACAGAGGGCACAAAGAGTTTACACAGAGAACACAGAGCTGCAAACAGTTTTCAAATTTAAGTTTTCCAATTTTCGTATTATTCTGTGTTCTCTGAGATATTCTCTGTGCTCTCTGTGGTTAGAAATAATGCATTAAGAAGCAGGATTTCAAGATTACTGTTTACATTGTAATTTGATTTGGTATAAGCAATATTTGTTATTCCGCAGAAAATTTCCTTTAAAAATTGGCTAAAAACGCAGAAAAAGATAAACAATTACAGGAAGATTTAAAGAAAAACGGCAATATCCCCAAACACGTTGCAATCATCATGGACGGCAACGGAAGATGGGCGAAATCGAAGGGCTATAACCGTGTATTCGGGCATAAAGAAGGTGTTAATTCTGCAAGAGATATTGTTGAAGCATGTGTGGAGCTCGGCAGCGTAAAGTATTTAACGCTTTATACTTTTTCTACTGAAAACTGGAAAAGACCAAAGAATGAAGTATCAGTTCTGATGACGCTTTTAATAAAAGCAATCAGAGGTGAGACAGAACGTTTACATCAGAACGGAGTAAGACTTATTGCATCGGGAAACCTTACAACACTTCCTGAAAAAGTAATGCAGGAACTGAATGACTGTATGGAATATACCAAGGGCAATAATAAACTGACATTGAACCTTGCTTTGAGCTACAGCGGAAGATGGGATATTGTTAACGCAGTAAAAAATATCGCGAAAGATTATAAGAACGGAAAGATAACACAAGGTGAAATTAATGATGAATTGTTCTCGGATTATTTAGTAACAAAATCAATCCCCGACCCCGATTTAATGATACGCACGGGCGGAGACTACAGAATAAGTAATTTTTTATTATGGCAGCTGGCCTACTCTGAAATTTACATAGATACAATCTACTGGCCTGATTTCAAACGAAACAGCTTTTATAAAGCAATAGCAGAATATCAAAAACGCGAAAGAAGATTCGGTCTTGTAAGCGAACAACTACAAAAGAAATAAACAAAACTTAATGCTCAATCAAAGAAAAGTATTTTTATATTTATTATCGTTATTCATTTTTTCTTCCCTCTTACCAAACGGAAATATTTACTCACAAACGGGTCCGCCTGTATATAAAATTGTAAGTGTAAATACCAAGGGCAATAAAAATTACGATTCCAAAACAATTGTTTCATACACCGGTCTTCAGGTCGGGCAGGAAATAGCCATCCCCTCGGAAGAGACAAGAGATGCAGTAAAAAAGCTTTGGAATCTCGGACTTTTTTCAGATATAAAAATTTACATAGATAAAAAATTCGGCTCCGATGCTTATTTAATAATTGAAGTAGCAGAGTATCCCAGAATCGAATCTATTGAAATTACAGGTAATGATGACCTCGATAAAAAAGATCTGGAAACAAAAGTAAACATGGTTAAGGGTGAAGTTATCACTGACCAGAAGCTGAAAGATATTGAATATAATCTGATGAAATATTATGCTGAAGAAGGATATGCGCTTGCCACTGTGAAAACAGATATGCTTGTCTCTGCCAGCAATGAAGCAAGAATAAGAATAAAAATAAGTGAAGGTAAAAGCTTAACTGTAAGAAAAATTCAGTTCGAAGGAAACAAAGCTATAAAGTCAGATGATTTAAAAGACGAGATGTCCGAGACCTCTGAAAAAGTCTGGTGGAAATTCTGGGACGGCGCAAAATTCGATAAGAAAAAATTTGAAGAAGATAAAAAGCTCATCACCAATTATTACAAAGAAAAAGGTTACAGAGATGCAGTTATTCTGGAAGATGATTTAAAAATTGACCCTGCAAAAGAAAATGTTAACATTGTAATTAAAGTAGATGAAGGTAAAAAGTTTTATATAAATAATATAAAGTTTGAAGGCAATAAGCTGTACAGTGATACAGTTTTAAGCGCAAAACTTGGGTTCAAAAAGGGCGACGTTTATAACACTAAGAAATTGCAAATGAACATCTACAGCAACGAGGCAGAATCTGATATCAGTTCAACTTATCTTGATAACGGATATCTTGCATTCAATGCAGATGTTGAAGAAAAAGTTGTCGGAGATAATAAAATAGATTTAGTAATAAAGATAACTGAAAATAACCCGTTTAAATTCGGGCTAGTAAATTTTGACGGTAACGATAAAACAAAAGATAAAGTATTAAGAAGAGAGCTGTATACAATACCCGGAGATTATTTCACAAAGACCGCAGTTAAAAGAAGTCTTGAGCAGTTAAGAGCATTAAATTATTTCAATCCTGAAAAATTAACACAGGATATTCAGCTTGCAGGCGATTCAACTGTAAACATGAAATATATTGTCGAAGAGCGTTCATCTGACCAGTTCAATGCATCGGTAGGTTACAGCGGAAGCTTCGGTATTACGGGTTCATTAGGATTAACATTCAATAACTTTGATATCTCCCAGCCTCTCTCAGGGGGTGCAGGACAAATTTTAAATTTCAACTGGCAGTTCGGTGAAGGCGGAACTTACAGAACATTCTCAATTGGTTTCACAGAACCTTGGCTATACAATACTCCGACATCTTTAGGTTTCAATTTGTATGATACGAGACAAAATTATTCTTACGATATCCGTGAGACAGGTATTTATGCAACAATCGGAAGAAGATTAAAATGGCCGGATGACTTTTTCAGAATTGATTATCAGGTAAAATATCAGAAGACTGAAGTTATTAACGGAGATAATTATTATCAAACCGGTACCAGAGACCAGATAGCTTTAAAACAAATTTTAACACGTTCATCTGTATTCGACCCTGTGTTCCCTACTTCAGGTACGAAGTTCCAGTTATCAACTGAGCTTTCAGGCGGACCTTTTCTCCCGGGAAATACAGAGTACATAAAAAATATTTTTACAATCGATGCCTATGAAGCTTTAACACGTGACAGGAAATTAGTTCTTTATACAAACTTTAATTTCTCTTTCATCAATTCGCTTGCAAGCGATAAGTATCTTCCCCCGACAGAAACATTCTATATGGGCGGTAACGGATTAACGTACAATACTATTTCTCTCAGAGGTTATGACGACAGAAATATCGGACCGAAGTCTACAAGCGGCAGCCCTATCGGCGGTAAAGTAGCAATTAAATACTCTGCAGAATTAAGATATGCATTATCATTAGACCCGCTTCCGATTTTTATTCTCGCATTTGCAGATGCAGGAAATGTATGGGGTGATATTAAAAAGACTGACCCGTTTGATTTAAGACGTTCAGTTGGTTTCGGTACAAGACTTCTTTTACCGGCAGTAGGTTTAGTAGGATTTGATTTCGGTTACGGATTTGACAGACTGATTGAAGACAAACAGGAGCCGAAATGGTTATTCCACTTCCAGTTTGGAAGAGGATTTTAATTTTAATTTTAATAATTTAATAAATACTTAAAGGAGAATTATTCTTTGAAAACATCAGCAATAAAAATGGCATTTGTTCTGGCCGCATTTATTATTTTAATAGGCGCAGGCAAATCATACTCTCAGGTTAAAGTTGCCTATGTAGATTCGGAAACAATTTTAAAACAGCTTCCTGAATACACACAAATAACAAAAGACTTACAAGGTGTAGCTAAATTATATCAGGATACCATTACTGCAAAAGAGAATGAGATAAAAACAAAAGCTCAGACAATGCAGACAAGATATGAAGAAGTTCAGAAACAAGTTCAGGCAGGACAAATAACTACAGATGCACAAAAGCAGGCAGTTGAGCAGGAGCTTCAAACAATGCAGACAGAAGTAAGAACACTTGATGAAAGCCTTACTTACTACAAACAATTTGCAGACAGAGACCTTGCTTCAAGACAGCAGGAAATGTTCAAACCTGTTCAGGAAAAAGTTACAAAGACAATTGAATCAGTTGCAAAGGAAATGAAAATAAATTTTGTTCTGGATAAATCGACAGGCGCAATGGTTTACGGTGATAAAGAATTTGATATTACATTCAAAGTTTTAGATAAACTAAAATAATTTTTTCATTTGAGTCTATTTATCCTATTTTTCAAAAACTAAAATTTTTTAAATTTTACTATGACTAAATTAAAAATATTTTTATTTTTCGTTGGTATACTGATAGGAGTATCATCTTTTGCCTCAGCGCAGACAAAAGTAGGATATATAGATTCAAGAAAAATCATCGATGCAATGCAGGAGTCACGCGATGCAAAGACAAGGCTTGATAATCAGGTGGTAGAATGGCAGACAGAGCTTACAAAACTTCAGGATAGCTTAAAAATTATCAAAGATGATTACGAAAAGAAAAAACTAATTTTAACAGACCAGCTTAAAACTCAGTTTGAAAGCGATATTAAGAGAATTGATGAAGCTATTACAAGTTTTAAAGTTCAGAAGTTCGGTGAGAACGGAGAGTATTTTGTAAAACAGGTTGAATTTATGAAACCTGTTCAGGACAGAATTTTTCTTGCAATAGAAAAAGTTGCCAAGGAAGACGGCTTTGATTATGTATTCGACAGGAGCAGCGAGATTTTACTTCTCTATGTGAATGAAAAATATGACCTGACGGCAAAAGTTCAGAAAATTGTAGAAGGAAAATAAAATATTTCACTTCAGCCGTTCCATTTAAGCTTTACACAATACTAAATGAAACTATCAGAGATTGCAAAAATATTAAATGTAGATTTTGATAAATCGAAAGACATTGAAATAAATAGAATCTCAAAGATAGAATCATCTTCTCAGGGTGATATTTCTTTTATCGCCAACCCCCAATACGAAAAATATTACAGCACTACAAATGCATCGGCATTAATTGTAAATAAAAATTTTCATCCTGAAAATCTCCGGGATGATATTTTTTTATTAGCCGTAGATGATTCTTATAATTCATTTGTAAGAATTTTAAATGAGTTTTCACAGGGATTAGTAATAGATAAAAAAGGAATCTCGGAAAAATCCTCAACAGGTAAAAACTGCGCTATAGGTGAAAATATTTTTATTGACGATTTTGTTGTAATAGGAGATAATTGTTTCATAGGAGAAAACGTTAAAATTTTTTCCAACACTACTATCGGTGATAATGTTAAGATATCAGATAATACTGTTATATACTCCGGTGTAATAATTTATAATGACTGTGAAATAGGAAAGAATAATATAATACACTCAGGCACAATAATCGGCAGCGATGGATTCGGACAGGTAAGACAAACGGACGGCTCATTTAAAAAAATACCTCAGATAGGAAATGTTGTAACTGAAGAAGATGTTGAGATTGGCAGCAACTGCTCTATAGACAGAGCTACAATTGGAGAGACAAGGATTTGCAGAGGCGTGAAGCTTGATAATCAGATACAAGTAGCTCATAACGTTATCATTGGAGAAAACACTGTCATTGCTGCGCAGACAGGTATTGCAGGCTCTACAAAAATCGGTAAGCGATGCATGATTGGCGGGCAGGCCGGGATTGTAGGACATATAGAAATTTGCGATGATGTTATAATCGGCGCTTCAGTTGGTGTTTCAAAATCAATTACGAAACCCGGAGTTTATTTAGGCTACAGGGCAAAGCCTCAGGCAGAAGACTTGAAGCAGGAAGTGCGGATAAGAAATCTTGAGAAGCTTGAAAAAAGAGTAAAAGAATTAGAGTTAATCATAAAAAATTTACCCCATAAATAGATGTTTGAAAAACAAAGAACAATAAAAAATGCTATTACCTTATCAGGTGTAGGATTACATACAGGGAATAAATCTAACATGACTTTTAAACCTGCGCCGGAAGATTTCGGAATAAGATTTAAAAGAATTGATATTGAGAATTCACCTGAAATCCCGGCAGATGTTGACCACGTAACTGACTTATCGCGCGGAACAACTATTGCTGTAAACGGAGTAGAAGTGCATACTGTAGAGCACGTACTTGCAGCTATTATGGGATGCGAAGTTGATAATCTTTTAATAGAGCTTGATTCAAATGAAGTTCCCATCATGGATGGAAGCGCAAAGGCATACGTTGAAACATTGCATAAGGCTGAATTCGTTGAGCAGAATGCAAATAAAGATTATTTAATAATTGAAGATACAGTTCACTATCAGGATACAAAAAATAATGTAGATATAGTTGCGCTGCCCTTGAAAGATGATTTCAGAGTTTCAGTGATGATTGATTTTAATAATCCTGCTCTTGGTGTACAGCATACAGGATTATTCAGCATGCAGAAAGAATTTGCAGAACAGTTTGCTCCTTCAAGAACATTTTGCTTTTTAAGCGAAGTGGAAATGCTGAGAGCAAATAATCTTATTAAAGGCGGAGACATAGATAATGCAATTGTGATAATGGATATGGAGCTCTCTGATGAAGATTTTGAAAAAATGAAGAAGAGATTAGGAATTGAAAAAAGCGTTATCATGGGCTCTAATGGAATTTTAGATAATAAAGACCTGAGATTTAAAAACGAGCCGGCAAGACATAAGCTATTGGATTTGATCGGTGACATGGCTTTGATAGGCGCGCCGATTAAAGGGCAAATATTAGCTGCCCGCCCCGGTCATAGAGCGAATGTTGAGTTTACTAAAATGCTTCGCAAACTTTATCTGCAGAAGAAGCTTGAGAAAAAATATCAGGCATTAAAATCCGCTAAAGGTGTATATGATATTGAAGCTATTTTAAAAATTCTTCCGCACAGATATCCGTTTGTAATGGTTGATAAGATTATTGAAATTGAAATGGGTAAAAGAATTGTCGGTGTGAAAAATGTTACTATCAATGAGCCCTTTTTTCAGGGGCATTTCCCGGGAAAACCTGTAATGCCGGGAGTAATGATTATCGAAGCTATGGCGCAGACAGGGTGTATTTTAATTTTGAATGAGCTGGGCGATACCTCTAACAAACTCGGTTACTTTGCATCAATTAAAGAAGCAAAGATGAGAAAACCTGTTGTACCTGGTGACCAGTTAGTGATTGAAATGGAGCTGATTTATTTCAGAAGAGGAATTTGTAACTTAAAAGGCAAAGCTTATAAAGGATATGTTGGTGGTGAAGTGGCATGCGAAGCAGAAATTACAGCAGCAATAGTTGACAGATAAAGATTAAATCACTGATTACATTGATTTAAAATGAAAACTTTAATCACTGATTACTCTGATTTAAAATGAAAATTTTAATCACTGATTACTCTGATTTAAATTGAAAACTTTAATCACTGATTACTCTGATTTCAAATGAAAACTTTAATCACTGATTACATTGATTTAAAATGATTAAACTAAAAGAGTACATATAAAATCATTTTAAATCAAAAGTAATCAGCGAAATCAGTGATTCAAATATTCGTTAATGCTTCAACTCCGGGCAGTTTTTTCCCTTCGAGAAATTCCAGAGAAGCGCCGCCGCCTGTAGATACATGAGATACTTTTTCATCAAGTCCTGCCTTTGCAATTGCGCTTGCAGAGTCTCCCCCGCCGATAATTGTAATAGCGCCTTTATCAGTTGCATCTGCTAAAGCCTTTGCAATTTCAAAAGTACCCTTTGCAAAATTATCCATTTCAAAAACGCCCATCGGTCCGTTCCATATAATTGTTTTTGAATTAGCTATCTCATCGCTGAATGTTTTGATTGTATCAGGACCTATATCCATTCCCATCCAGTCGCTATGGTCTTCAGGAAGAGCATCCGCTTTAAATATTTTTGATTCAGCAGCGTTATCGAATTTACTTGCATATACTACATCAGCAGGCAGCAATAATTTTTTATTGGATGACTTAGCTTTTCCCAGAATTTCTTTTGCAAGCTCAACTTTATCTTCTTCTAAAAGAGATTTTCCAATATTATATCCTAAAGCTTTATAGAAGGTGAACATCATTCCGCCGCCTATTAAAATTGAATCTGCTTTTGTCATTAAATTTTGAATTACATCTATCTTACCGGAAATTTTTGAACCGCCGAGAATTGCGCATAGTGGTTTCTTCGGATTATCGATTGCATCTGCCAGATAATTTAATTCTTTCTCC
>JBHEKU010000281.1:0-4351 GCA_041859205.1 Ignavibacteria bacterium
TTTGCAAACTCATTTATAATGTCAATCGTTAAATATCCTGTTGCCTGATTTACAAATACAATTTTTCTATCGTTCATTATTATTTATCTGTACGGATATTACTTAATTTCTCTTATTAACATAAAAGCTTCGGCATTGGTAATTCCGATTGTTGTGCCTCTGAAATTCGATAATACTTCGATACCTTTTGTAGAGCGTGAGTGCGGAAATATTTTAGCCTGGGTTGTGAAAAATTCAAAAGCTTTTTTCTTTGTCTCGATAAATTCTGATATATCTTCGAATACAGTCGGAATAAATGCATCATCACCAAAAGGGGGTGCCCATTCAGTTTCTGAGAGTGTTTCATAAGCGTAAATTCTTTTTACTGAACTGTTATTTATCGGTCTTCCGGAAACTATTGCAGCTTCAAATGTAATCTTATGGTCATTATGAATATCACCGCGATGCGGGATATACATTGTATCAATATTATGATTCTTGATTACTTCAGATATCTTAAGAGATATCTGATAAGCAGGGGTTACGTCTAATTTTACGGCAGGGAAGTCAAGAAAAATTGTATCCTTCACTCCTAAAAATTTATGTGCTTCTACGGCTTCAGCTCTTACCTTTATTGTTCCTTCTTTCTTAAAAAGCTCAGGTGCCCCCAAGTGTCCGTTAGTTACTATCGCAACGTAAACATTGTTTCCTGCTGCTATTTTTTTTGCCATTATTCCGCCGCAGCCTAAAATTTCATCATCACAGTGCGGAGCAATAACCAGTATATTATTTGACATATTTATAAATTAGTTTTTTGTTTTAATACACATCGGAGTCACCCATTGTGTAATACCATTTTCTGAAATCGAATACTTCCGGTAACTTTTGCTCATCAGCTCGAATTCCAAGATAAGTTTGCTTGCCGCCGGGATTGAAGCCGAGTTTTTCAAATTGAATATGCTGCTTATGCCACATACTCATCCACAAATTAAAACTTGATATGTTTTTATCTTTATAATAATCTAATATGTGTTCCATTATTATCTTAAGAGAAGCAGAATCCTTCACAGATATTTCCATAAAAAATACTTCCCATGTTTCCGGGCTATCCGAGGATTTATATAATTTGTATACTACAAAATCTTTTATGCCGTCATGGTTGTATTCCATTATATAATAAACTGTAGAAGGCTTTTTGAGATATCGCCAGTCAAGATATTCAAGATATCTGCTAATTCTCACAGGGAAATCTTTATTCGCTTCTGCCAATAACTGAACGTGTGAATCATCAAATGAAGTTACTAATTGCACGGAATCTGAATTTGCTGCAGTCATATTTTTTGTACTTGCTGTAAGGGTATGAATAACAGCAACATCTTTCCAGTTAAGATTTTTAATAAAACCGTAGTGTGAATTGTTGTTCGGAAATCCCCATATAGCTCCAACGCCAAGCTCCTGTTCAAGCTGATTGTATAAAGCATTTGCAAGATCGCCGAAAATTCCTCTTCGGCCGTAATCAGGGTTTGTCATTGTTGTAAGCGAAAGCGTAGTCAGAATTTCTCTCTCGACTACCATCATCTTGATAGGGGATACAGCATAATGTCCTGCTAATACATCTCCGTCCCACATTAATTTAATCATATATTTGCCGGCAGGGTTATTTTCAAATCTCCACTGCCATTGCTCTAAACTCATAGGACGTTTAAAAACTAATTCAAAAAGAGAAATTATTTTTTTCTCATCACCTTTTTGATAATTTTTTATTTCCATAATTATTTAGACTGAGGTTTATTAAGAAATTTTTCTTCACCGAGTATTACAACAAATATCGTTTTGAAAATAATCTGTGCATCATACAAAAAAGATACGTTCAGAGCGTATTGTTTATCGTACTCCCATTTTTCAGGCCATGTTAAATATATACTTCCGTTCACAGCAGCATTGCTTGTTAATCCGGGTCTTACCAGAAAGCGGTAAGGAGTATTTGAATCAAACTTATTTCTTATTTGAGTAAGGCAAGGTCTTGGACCTACAACTCCCATATCTCCTTTAAGTACATTTATAACCTGAGGCATTTCATCAATCTTGAATCTTCTCAATATCTTACCTATGCTTGTAACTTCAGGGTTATCTTTAAATATCGGTTGATGAATTTTCCTCTCAACATTAGTCATTGTTCTGAACTTAATAATATTGAAAGGTCTTTCATCTTTTCCTAATCTTTCCTGAAGAAAAAAAACCGGACCATTTGAGGTAAGCTTTATTAGAATTGCGGATAGCAATAACAACGGGCTTATCAAAACTAATACTACGAATGCGAATATTAAATCGAAGACTCTTTTAAAATATTTTTGATACATCATTTTGCTAAAAGTCTCTCGTATAAATTAAAGTATGCTTCATTATTATCTTTCCTGTCAAAGTATTTTAATGCCCGCTCACGGCAAAGTTTGGTATAACTTTCTTTTCCATTATCGAGAATAGTCAATACGCCTTTTAATAATCCGTCTCTGTCGCCTTTCTCTACTACTATACCTGTATTTGCATCAACTGCTTCCGGACATCCACCTGTTCTGTAAACAACTGCAGGTGTACCTGAAGAAAGCGCTTCTATATTTGTGGTAGGGAAGTTATCGACGTAAGTTGGGTTTACAAATACATCTGCCATTCTGTAAAATGAAGCTAGATATTCCAGATTATTCGTGCGGTCTACGCCTATGATATTAGATGGAAAATCTTTTTGTTGTTCCTTCGTTGGTCCTATTAAAACTATTTTTACCTTTGGTGGTAATTTACTGCTTATCTCAATAAAGTCATCCAGCCCTTTAAAATTTGCCAAACCTTTTCTTGAGTTCCAAACGTTTGCTGCACCTAAAATAATTTTTTCGTCTGTAA
Source organism: Ignavibacteria bacterium (assembly GCA_041859205.1). Taxonomy (GTDB): domain Bacteria; phylum Bacteroidota; class Ignavibacteria; order Tepidaquicellales; family Tepidaquicellaceae; genus JAFDZO01. Next base: position 2,875 of record JBHEKU010000281.1, read on the forward strand.
GTTGTAATTCAGATCTTAATGAATTTACATCGCTATCAGGATTAAAAACTTCGGTATTTATTCCGTTATAAATTACTTCGATTGGATAATTTTTAAAAAATGATTCTTTCAGATGGTCGCCTACCCAATGGCAAACTCCTACAGGAGTCATATTTTTTACTGATGTGAAAAGCCTTTTCTTCAAAGCATAATTAGCTTTCGAGTTATCCACTCCAAAACTTTTTGGATAAGAACTTAATCCAGGGCATTCATAACATTCAGTTTTCCATTTATAGCAATTCATTTTATCAAAGTACGCGCAATGTCCTGTAAAGGGCCAGCAGTCATGAAACGACCATACAACGGGTTTGTTTGCTTCGGCCAGGTAATTAAATAGGACTTCTATATTTATATAATATCCGTGAATATTTCTTAGGTGTATAACATCAGGATCTATTTCAATTATTCTTTTAACAAAATTCTGAGTAGCTTTTTTTGAGCCGTATCCTTGTCTGTCAAAAACTCTGCTTTTTATACCATGCAGTAAAACATCGTATTGATTTCCAATAGTTATAAGTTTTGATGTGCTTGGTCGCTTTAATCTGCTGCTAACTGCTACGTAGCTTTCGTGACCTTTTCTTATCAGCATATTACCGATATCTTCAGCTCTTCTGCCCACACTTCCCATGTTTACGGAGGTATTAACCTGTAGTATTTTCATTTAATAATAAGTGTTTTTAAATTTGTTTAATTACAAATATATTCCGGTGTTTCAATCAGTTTTATTTTCTTTCAACTGTAGGACATGAAAGAATTTTAAAAAGTACTTTCTGCTTCCTGTTCCAGCAGGTTGAAATCCCAATTTCGTACATAATCTCTGAGAAGATTTATTGTCAAAGCTTGTAACATACCAAACATCTTTCACCGTGGTAGAACTTAATTCTTTAAAAGCATTTTCAATTGCCACAGCTGCCAGACCTTGCCCTCTGTATTCTGTATCCGTTATTACATAAGCTATCTGAACATCATTTTTTCCCATGAAGGGCCATTTAAAATATGCCGGAATAGCAAGAATACAGGAAACAACTTTTCCTTTATGATAAATTAATATTGCAGAGTAATTTCTATTCTTGAATATTCGAAGAAAATGGAAGAACCAATAAATGAAGTATTTAGTAGGGTAGCTCTCAGGAATAAAATTAGTTAAGCTCGGTTTCCAAAAAACTATTTTAAAATCAGAAGCCAAATCAATTGAAATATCTTCTTTTCTGATATCATTTATACTTCTTTTATATATTATACTGCTGACCATTTCAATCAGTTTCTAAGCGGTTAGCACTTTATAGTAAGTATTCATAATCGTTTCAAAATTAAAATTTTTCATTTTTTCAATCGAATTTAATTTTAATTTTTCTCTAAGCTCAACGTTATTCATCAACAGAAATAGTTTTTTCGGGTATTCGTCAATATTGTTTTGAGCAATTAAAAATCCATTATA
>JBHEKU010000269.1:0-24562 GCA_041859205.1 Ignavibacteria bacterium
CAGTAAATCCAAATTCAGCAAATATTTTTTCTGCCGGCGCTGATTCACCGAACCTGTCTATTCCAATTATCACTCCCTCGTCTCCGGTGTATTTGCACCAGCCCATTGAAGAAGCTGCTTCTATTACAACTCTTTTCTTAATATCTTTCGGCAATACACTTTGTTTGTATTCATCTGATTGTTTTTCAAATAATTCCCATGAAGGCATGCTTACAACTCGTGATTTTACATTTTCTTTTGCAAGCGCTTCAGATGCTTTTACTGCAAGCTGAACTTCAGAGCCCGTTGCTATAAGAATTAAATCAGGTGTTCCATCACTATCAGATAAAATATAAGCTCCTTTTAAAACTCCTTCAGCAGAACCGAATTTACTTCTGTCATACACAGGGACTTTCTGTCTTGTCAAAGCTAATGCAGTCGGTCCGTTATTTTCAATTGCTGCCTTCCATGCATAGGCAGTTTCATTTGCATCGGCAGGTCTGATAACAGTTAAATCAGGAATTGCTCTTAAGCCAATAAGCTGCTCAATCGGTTGATGCGTTGTACCGTCTTCACCTAATCCCACACTATCATGCGTAAAAATAAAAATCGTTCTGAGTTTCATAATAGCTGCAAGACGTACGGCAGGTTTCATGTAATCAGAGAAAATAAGAAACGTTGCGCCATAGGCAATAATTCCCGGAGTTAAATTCATGCCGTTAAGTTCCGCTCCCATTGAGTGCTCTCTTACACCAAAGTGAAAATTTCTTCCGGAATAATTATCCGCTGTGAACGACTTAGCATCTTTTATTTCTGTATCATTGGAGGGAGCTAAATCTGCCGAGCCGCCTATCATCAAAGGAAGATTTGCAGCAAGAGCATTAATTACTTTTCCGGATGCCTTTCTTGTTTCAACTCCCTTTTCATCTGCTTCGAATACAGGCAGGACTTTACTCCAGTCAAGATTAAATTTATTATCTTTTGCATTTTCAAATTCAGCAGCCAGTTCAGGAAACTTATTTTTATAATCTGAGTATTTTTTATTCCATTCATTATTCAGCTCAACATTTTTCTCAACAGCTTTTTTGTAATAATCGTAAACTTCATCAGGAACATAGAAAAATTTTGCTGGGTCAAATCCTAAATTTTCCTTTGTCAGTTTTACTTCTTCTTCGCCAAGCGGTGAGCCGTGCGCTCCTGCTGTATCGTGCTTGTTCGGGCTTCCGTAAGCAATATGAGTTCTTACTTTTATAAGTGAGGGTTTCTTTGTTTCCGCAGATGCTTCATCCAACGCTTTTCTCAGTGCATCAACATCATTGCCGTCTTCAACAGTCAATACCTGCCAGCCGTACGATTCAAATCTTTTAGTTGTATCATCAGTGAAAGTTATATCAGTATCGCCTTCGATTGAGATATGATTATCATCGTAGAAATAAATCAGATTGCCCAGTTTCAAGTGTCCTGCAAATGAAGCAGACTCCGCTGAAATTCCTTCCATTAAATCACCGTCGCTGCAGATTCCGAAAATCCTGTAATTAAAAATTTCAAACCCCGGCTTATTATATTTTGCAGCAAGATATTTTTGCCCGACTGCCATTCCTACTCCGGTAGCAAAACCCTGACCAAGCGGACCTGTTGTTGTTTCAATTCCGGGAGTTAAGCCGTATTCCGGATGTCCCGGTGTAATACTATGAAGCTGGCGGAAATTTTTTAAATCCTCTATTGAAATTTTGTATCCTGTAAGATGAAGAATGCTGTACTGAAGCATGCATCCGTGCCCCGCAGAAAGGACGAACCTGTCGCGGTTAAGCCAGTGCCAATCATTTGGATTATACTGCATTGCGCCTGACCAAAGGACGTGCGCCATTGGTGCTGCGCCCATAGGCATTCCGGGGTGACCTGAGTTAGCTTTTTGGACTGCATCGATTGAAAGAGTTCTTATTGTATTAATACAAAGCGTATCGATATTATTGATATCTGTTTTTTGTTCTTCTGACATAATGTAATATATATTTTATACTTTTAAACCAAATTCTGCTAACTTAAAACAGGTAAAAATCTTTTGGACTTATTCACAAAAACGTGGGAGTGCTGTTTATATGATGTTATATATTGAAATGAAATTTTACTCTCTTAATTTTCCCTTTCGTATCAGCATAAACATCTGCCCTCTGTGATGCGCTTCATGCTCGATTAAATGATAAATAATCCATTTTTTTGTGAGCGGTTCTCCGTTCTTTTTTAATCTTACAGCATCTTCAAGCTCGGTATCTTTCATTTTATCCATGTATTCAAAAAGGATTTTTCTTGTCTCGGCAATGGCATCAAGATATTCAGTTACTTCCGGTGCTTCTTTCGGGGGATTAAACTCTTCTGCAGGACAATCGAACCAGCAGTTTTCATAAACACGTTTACTAAGTTCCAGCGGCATCTGCTCTCCGGAAAGCTGTGAGTACCAGAATACATCACACTCGCCGAAGTGCATGAGATAAGCGCCGATAGGGAACTCTCCTTCTGCCGGCGCCTGAAATAATTTTTCTTTTGTAAGCCCTTCAATTCCTTTTAACGTCTCAACTCTTACATCCTGAAGCATCCACTTCAGTAACTGAACATTTGAATTCATTTATATTTAATTTATTTTTTTAATTGCCGAAATAAAATCTTACGCCCAATGCTCCATTGAACGATGCCTCTGTTTTCGGACTGAAATCTAAAACCGGAGCGACTTCAAGAAAAATTTCTATTGGCTCGCCTGAAAAATTGTAATCCAAACCTAATGGTATTCTTGCGCCGAATCTGCTGTCTGAAGTAGCATCATCTGTATTTTTTGTTTTCAGTCTGCCTCCGATTCCGTAGTGAAAATTAAATTCGCCTGACGGTGTGCTTTCAATATTAACATGTCTTAGATAATCAACGTGAACATGAAACGAACCTTTATTTAAAAATGACCATGCGACTGCGCCGTCAATTGCGCTTTTGCTATCCAGCCATCCTTTAAATGAAACACCTGTCGGTTCTCCTACAATAATACCAAGTCCGAATCCGCGTGTGCTTTGTGCATTGGATAAATTTGCGCTGCAAAATATTGCGAATAAAACTAATAGAAAAGTTATTTTTTTCATGCCATCTCCCTTTTAATTATAATATGAGTTTTGATTATTTTGTCAGAATTTAGAAAAAAATGTCAAATGTGTCAGATTTCATTCTTAAAATTTGCACATTTTTTATATTTTTACAATTCATATTATAATATGATTCAAATTCTATTCCAATCCTGACAATCAAATCATACTTTATTCCAAATAGACTTAATTTTTTCTCTATTTTTTTCTTCTCTGAAGTCTTCCTCATTTACATATTCTTCAAAAAAGCCGCAGTCCATACAAAGATATAAATCAATCCACATCCATTTCCAGCCGCTGATAACTATCTGCCCGCGTTCGCCTCTGGGGTTACATTTTTTATTTGTATAGATTTCAGTTGAACTGCATTTGGGGCAAGTGCCTTCTTTTAAGCTCATATATTTTCTTTAAAGATTTAAAAACATATTAACGATTTTCCACTTTCTGCCATTCGGTTCTTATTTTTTCAAGAACCTTATAGTCCTGAAAATCTTTGTCATTTACATACTCTTCAAACTTTCCGCACTTCATGCAAAGGTATGTATCAACAATGGACCTTTTAAGAGAGCCAAAAAATACTTGCCCGCGTTCACCTCTTATGCCGCTGTTTCTATTTGTACAAATATCCGTCGAACCGCAGGAATCACATTTACCTGATTTTAAACTCATACTATTTATTAAATTTAAAATTAAATTTTCTTCAGAAATGGGTCAGCAAAATATTCCCCTATATGAACAATATTTCCATCGGGATCTTCAAGAGTAAAGAACTTCATAAAACTGGGAGCTTCAACTATATCATTTAGCAGGGTAATATCTTTGCTTAGTACAAATGCCCTCGCATCATTTACATTATCTGTTTTCAAAATTATCCCCATTCCTGCGGAGTCATCTGCTATCGGATATTTTTTACCGCCTGCAAAAAATGAAAATCTAACATCTCCGGCGCGGACTGCAAAAAAATGTTCCCCGTTATCAAGTAACTCAAGCCCGAGCTTATCTGCATAAAATTCCTTCATTGCTTTTATATCTGCGCAGCTGTAGCTGAGATGTTTACATTCGAATTTCATATTATTCTCCTCTGGATTTTTTATGAGGGAGTATACTGAATGTAAATTAATTAATCGTCTTTATAGAATCAATTTACAGAACGATGCGACTTATTGTCTTATGCTGCGTCTAATTGTTAATTAATCCATAAAAGTACAAATGATAAAATCGAAATTTTTTCTTATTCTATTAGTTACAATTTTCTTTTTAAAAAATTCTCTCGCTGATAATTATGCCGATAAGCTTAGCGAGTTAATGAATCAGTATGATAAGTCGCAGCTATTTTCAGGAGTTGTACTTCTTGCTAAAGACGGAAATATACTTTATGAAAAATCTTTTGGCTTTGCTGACTGGGAAAATAAAATTCCCAATAATAATCAGACACTGTTCAACACAGCTTCCATTACTAAGATGTTCACGATGGTAATGATTAAGCAATTGGAGAGTGAAGGTAAGTTAAATCTTACCGACCCTTTAAATAAATATGTTCAAATGTATCCTGATGAAACCGGCAGCAAAATAACTATAAAGATGCTTCTTGAAATGAAGGCAGGGCTTGGAGATTATCTGATGCATCCTGAATACAATCGTAATATGGCAAAGTTTACTACTGTAGATGCCTATATTGAATTAATAAAAAACGAACCGTTATTGTTCGAGCCCGGAACACGTATGGAATATTCTAACTCAGGCTATGTAGTGCTTGGCGCAGTAATAGAAAAGGCAACGGGAAAATCTTATGCTCAAAATCTTAAAGATAGAATTTTTAATCCTCTCGGAATGAAAAATTCCTACTTCAAGCAAATGAATGATAAACTTGAAAACTGCGCAATATCTGCAAATGTAGATTTTTCCGGAGCGAAACATAATATACTTAGAGAAGCTTCTCCTTCTCCGGCAGGAGGAATTTTTACAAACGCCGAAGACTTACTGAAGTTTGATGCATACCTGAAGCAGACAAAATATTATCATACAGGTGTAAGAGCAGGCGGCACGCCCGGATGGAACGCAATCTACGGTCAATATAAAGACGGCTATACGTTAATCATTCTTTCAAATTTCGCAAGGATGGCAGAAGAAGTTGAGTCGAGATTTTCAAAAATATTAAAAAATGAAAATTACCGTGAGCCGGCAGAGCCGATGGCAATGACTCTTTACAAAATTTTGAAGAATGAAGGCGCAGCCGGGCTAAAAAATAATCTTAAGAACATACTCGAAGAAAATAATTTAGAATATAATGATATGCATTTGAATGAATTCGGTTATCAGTTAATGCAGTCAGGTGATTTAGATATGGCAATAGAAGTGTTCAAACTCAATACACAGTTATTCCCAGATATTGCAAACACATTTGACAGCCTTGCAGAAGCATACATGAGCAAAGGCAGCAATGAGCTTGCCATTGAGAATTATAAAAAAGTCCTTGCTATAAGACCGCAAAATGAAAACGCTAAGAAGATGATTGAACAACTTTCTAAGTAGAAAGTAGAAAGTATTGGGTAGTGTGTATTGAGAATTTACTACTCACTACTCACTACTCACTACATCAGGTATCTCCTCCAACGAATAATACACAGGCAGTCCTTTTGCTTTCACTAAATCTCTTTCTTTATTTGCTCCGGGACTTTCACCAATCATTAAAATCGCATCGCACTTATCAATCACTGCCAGTGAAATTTCCATCGTTGCCTTATATTTATCATCGATGTTTGCAATCATTACAATGGGAAGAGCGGCATTCATTCCTATTATAGGAATGTGTCCTTTCTCGAGAACTCTTGCCGCCGCTTCGTTCATTGCATCAAGATTTTTTTGTCTCTGCTCCTCTGTGGGAGCTGAGTATGGACCTGCTACGCCGATTATCATAGGTGAAATATTTAAATTAAAGTTATTCAATTTACCAAATATTTTTGCTATAATCATTATGAACTTTATATCCACTACAATCTTTCGTATTTTTAACTATGCTAAGAACTATAAAATTTATACTGAATAACGAGCTGATAGAAGCCGATGTAAATCCTGCTGCGGTAATATTGGATTTTATCCGCGATAACCATCTTACAGGAACAAAAGAAGGCTGCAAAGAGGGCGACTGCGGTGCATGTACTGTTTTAATTGGTGAGTTGAAAGGCGACTCAAAGAACAATGAAGTCGTATATAAATCAATTAACTCATGCCTCTTTCCATTGGGAAATGTACACGGAAAGCACGTTGTTACTATAGAAGGAATTAATCAGCCGGGCAAAGAGCTTACTCCTATACAGCAGGCATTTGTAGAATACGGCGCATCACAGTGCGGCTTCTGCACTCCGGGATTTATAATTTCTCTCACAGGTTATTTATTGTCATCGGATAATTTAGATGCTACTGAAGCATTATACTCTATGGACGGAAATATATGCAGGTGTACCGGACACAATTCTATTATTCGCGCTGCGCAAAGCATCACTTCAAAGTTCAATAAACTTACAGGACACGATGGTAGTAAGCTAGAAGTTCTTACTGATTACGGATTCATCCCGGATTACTTTGTTACAATAAAAGACAGACTTTCTAAAATAGAAAAAGTTAATTTTCACAGAGAGACGAATGGTGCATCATCTTATTTTGTTTCCGGAGGTTCGGATTTGTTTGTTCAGATTCCTGACGTTATGATGAAATCAACTGTAAGATTTTTATACGATAATCCTGAAATAAAATTTATACGGGAAGAGAACGGATATATTCTCATAGGAAGCACTTCTACGGTTAATGAAGTGCTGAATTCAAAAATTATGCTAAAGTATTTTCCGTCTCTGTTTAATTTTATTGAGCTCTTCGGCTCTCTGCCTATAAGAAACAGTGCTACCATAGGAGGAAATCTAAATAATGCATCTCCTATCGGTGACATGACTTCGTTCTTCCTCGGATTAAATTCCACTATAGTATTAGCTGACCAGAATGATAATCAGCGAGAAATACCTATGAGAGATTATTATTTATCCTATAAAAAAACTGCGCGCAACGGTGATGAATATATGAAGTATCTGTATTTTAAAATTCCGGTTAACCATTACCATTTTAATTTTGAAAAAGTATCGAAGAGAACCTATCTGGATATTGCCAGCGTGAACTCAACTATGCTAATTGAAATGAACGGCGAAGTAATAAATGACGTGCACATTTCTGCAGGGGGAGTTTCTGCAATTCCTCTGTACCTGAAAAAAACCAGAGAATACTTATTAAACAAAAATCTCTCGGCAGATGTAATTAAAGAAGCGATAGAAATATCTCAAACCGAAATTACTCCTATATCCGATGCAAGGGGAGCGGCGGAGTATAAAAAACTTCTTTGCAAGCGTTTAATATACTCACACTTTGTTAAATTATTTCCTGAACTGATTTCTATAAAGGACACCGTCGAATGAAAAATTACGATATAATAAATCACGTAAGAGGCGAATCACAGTTCATTGATGACTTGAATGTTCCGACGGGTACATTGTATGCGACTGTTTATGGCTCACCAAGTGCGCACGGAAAAATTCTCAATCTTGACTTATCCGAAGCTCTTGCAATAAAAGGTGTAAAAGATATAATAACATATCAAGATATCCCGGGTGAAAACCAGATCGGCGGAATCATACAGGATGAAGAATTACTCGCAGCTCATGAAGTACATTTTCACCAGATGCCCGTTGCAATAGTAGTTGCAGAGAGTGAATTCATTGCAAGGGAAGCATCGAGAAAGATAAAAATGGAAATTGAGCAGTACGAAGTTATAATTGATCCTCGTGAAGCATTTGCAAAAAATAAATTAATTGCTCCGCCCAGAGTTTTTGAAGGCGGTAACGTTGATGATGCATGGAGCCAGTGTGATTTTATAGTAGAAGGAGATTGTGATTCAGGCGGTCAGGAACATTTATATCTCGAAACACAGGGAGCGTTTGCATATCCGCTTGAAGGCGGCTCGTTTAAAATAGTTTCATCTACGCAGGGACCAACGGCAGTGCAGAGAGTTGCTTCAAAAGTTTTAGGAATACCGATGAATAAAATTGAAGTCGAGGTGCTTAGATTAGGCGGCGGCTTCGGTGGAAAAGAGGACCAGGCCTCTCCGTGGGCAGCAATGGCAGCGCTCGCCGCTTATAAATTAAACAAACCTGTAAAGTTAATTTTACCAAGACATGATGATATGCGCATGACGGGCAAACGTCATCCGTATTCATCGGATTATAAATTAGGATTGAAAGCCGATGGAACAATGGTTGCGCTCGAAGCAACATATTATCAGAACTCAGGCGCATCGGCAGATTTATCTCCCGCTGTTTTGGACAGGACTTTATTCCATGCAGCAAATGCTTATCACATTCCTAATGTGAAAGTTACAGGTGTGATGTGCAAAACAAATCTGCCATCAAATACTGCATTCAGAGGATTCGGCGGACCGCAGGGAAAATTTGTAATTGAGTCTGCTATTTTTAAAGCAGCGGAAGTTATGGGAATTCCTGCCTATGAAATTCAGAAAAAAAATTTGTTAAGCGAAGGTGATGAGTTTCACTTCGGGCAGAAGGCAAAGCATTGCCGCGCAAAGATTTCATGGGAGAAAATGGAAGAGGCATTCAAAGTTTACGATAGAATTGATGCAATAGAAAAGTATAACTCGGAAAACGATTTGATGAAGAAGGGCTATGCCTTTATGCCGATATGCTTTGGGATTTCATTCACGAACACACTGATGAACCAGGCAAGCGCGCTGATAAATATTTACACTGACGGAAGCGTTACGTTTACAACGGCTGCAGTTGAAATGGGGCAGGGTGTTAATGCCAAAATAAAAGAAGTCATTTCCAGAGTATTGGGTATCTCCCATGATAAAATAAAAACTGAACCGACTAATACATCGCGAAATGCAAACACTTCACCGACTGCGGCAAGCTCAGGCGCTGACCTGAATGGTCATGCAGCGAAGATTGCAAGCAGCATGTTGAAGGAAAGATTGCTTCGCTCCGCTCAGGCTGAATTAAACCTTCCTTTGTACGAGCTCTCAATAAAAGATGAAGTTGTTTGCCATAAGGGAATACCGACTCAATTAACATGGTCTGACTTAGTGCAGAGAACTTACAATAAAAGAATAAGCCTGCAGCAGCAGGCATTTTACGCTACGCCGAATATTTTCTTCGACAGAGTAACAAATAAAGGCGATGCGTTTTTCTATCATGTATATGGAACTGCTTACATAGAAGTGACGGTTGATTGTCTAAAGGGAACGTATCAATTCAACACAGTTAAATGTATGCATGACTTCGGCGACAGCTTAAATGAAGTTGTTGATTTAGGTCAGGCAGAAGGTGCGATTATACAGGGACTGGGATGGATGACACTTGAAGAAGTCATTTACGGTAAGGATGGACGACTGCTTTCAGATTTGCTCTCAACATACAAAGTGCCTGATATACATTTTGCTCCCGAAGATATGGATGTAAGATTTTTAGGGCTTACAAATCCTATAGGTATTATGGGTACAAAGGCTATCGGCGAGCCGCCATTAATGTACGGTATCGGCGGGTACTTTGCTATTATGAATGCAGTAAAGGAATTCAGACCCGGAGCATCATTTAAAATATCATCTCCTTACACAGCGGAAAAAGTTTTAATGAATTTATATTCAAATGAAAATATTGACGAAAAAATTTCTTCGCTGAAAGAAGCCTACGCTGATATTTTAGCAGCAAAAGAACCTGAAAAAGAGACAGAAAAAGAAACGGTGAAATAAAATGAAAGAAACAATTCTTTGGCAGTTTGTGCAAACTGAACTTGAAGCAAAAAATAATGTAGTATTGGCTTCAGTGCTCTCACATCAGAAGGGCTCACCCGGCAAACAGGGATTTAAAATGGTTGTATCCTCCTCTGGAAAAGCATACGGCTCAATTGGCGGCGGAGTAATGGAGAAAAATTTTGTTGAGTACTGCGCATCAAATTTTTCTAAAGGGAATTCGATTTACGAATTAAAGACTCTTCATCATAAAACAAATACTGAGTTTGAAAAATCCGGGTTGATATGCTCAGGCTCGGAGACAATTTATCTGCATACATTCAAAGAGAAAGATTTATCACTCATTTCAAAAATTCAAAAGGCTTACGAAAAACCATCCAACAATTATCTCAGATTTAAAAAAGGCAAGATTCAGATTTTAAAGAAACCTGATTTCAACGAAAATTATTTTTTTGAAATTTCAGAAGAGGATAATGAATGGGAGTATTATGAAAAAGCAGGGTATAAATACTTTGCGCATATATTCGGTGCGGGGCATGTTGGCTTTGAGCTTAGCAAAATTTTATATGGACTCGATTTTCACATAACGGTTTTTGATGACAGACAGAATTTTCCTTTCCTAGAAAATAATTTTTATGCGAATGAAAAAGTAAATCTGCCTTATAATAAATCAGGGAAGCACGTAATAGATTCTAATTATTCTTACAACTTCATTGTGACATCGGGATATATTTCTGATAAAGAATCTATCAAGCAGATTGTAAATAAAAAATCACGATATATAGGATTGATGGGCACTGAAAGAAAGATAAAAAAAATATTTAATGAGTGTGTAAAAGAGGGAGTGGATAAAACTTTACTAAAAAAAATAAAAGCTCCTATAGGAATGGATATCGGCAGCGCAACTCCGGAAGAGATTGCAGTCAGTGTAGCGGCAGAAGTAATAAAAATTAAGAATGAAAATATCTAATGGGTTATACTTTATCTGAAATAAATATTTATCCTGTAAAATCTCTTGGAGGAATTTCTCTAAATGAATCTAAAGTCGAAAGAAGGGGATTGCAATTCGATAGGCGCTGGATGCTTGTAGATAAAAATGATAAGTTCATTACTCAAAGAGAATTTAACGAATTGTGTCTATTCAGATTGAGCTTCGATAACAACGGATTCAAGATTACTTTTGATAAAAATTCTTCTTTCGTAAACATACCTTTTGGAATTGAAACAGGGGAGAAAAAAAACGTTACCGTATGGAGAGATACTGTTGAAGCAATACATTACTCAAATGAAATTGACAAATGGTTCTCAGAATTAATTAACTATGATTGCAGATTAGTCTACATGCCTGATACAACTCAAAGAAAAACAAATAAAGATTTTAATGTTGCTGATGATATAGTCAGCTTTGCAGACGGCTACCCGGTTTTAATTCTCGGACAATCCGCTTTGGATAAATTCAATGAAATCTCAGGTAAAGATTACAAGATGAACCGCTTCCGTCCGAATTTAGTTTTCACAGGCGGTGAAGCGAATATAGAAGATACGTGGAAAAGATTTAAAATCGAAGACATAGATTTCATAGGAATAAAACCCTGCCTCAGATGCAACATAACTACCATCGAGCAGGAGACGGGCATTGCAGGCAAGGAGCCCCTGAAAACTTTAGTAACATACCGCGCAGCGGAAAACAACGTTAAGTTCGGAATGAATGTAGTCCCGATTTCAATCTCAGGTAACAGCATGATAAAATTAGGCAGCGAAATAAATATACTCGAAACGATTTGAAAGAAAATATAACGAACGATGTTTCTCCTGCTGCTATCTACCGAATTACTGCTCTATGGGCGTTCAGCGAGGCATTTCTCGGCGGAATTTTACATGCACTTAGTATTCCTTTCAAAGGTCTTATACTTTGTTCAATCTCGGTTTTTTGTATTTGTTTAATTGGGTATTACGGAAAGCGTTCTGATATATTAAAAGCGCTTGTGCTGGTAATTTTAGTAAAGGCTGCGCTTAGTCCGCATAGTCCGCCCCAGGCATACGTTGCCGTAGCGTTTCAGGGCTTAACCGGATATTTATTTTTTTTCTCTAAAAATTTTTTTAAGGCTTCTTCAGTGTTTGTCTGCGTACTTTCGCTTATCGAAACTCCTTTACAAAAAATTGTAAATGTATTAATCTTCTCTACTTTTGTTTTCGGTCCTAAGTTCTGGTCTGCTGTTAATGATACGCTGAAAAAATTCAGTTCTGAGCTTGGCATGGGCGGACTAAATCTATTGTATCTTGCCGCGGGAATTTATCTGGGAATCCATTTAATAGCAGGAATTGTACTCGGGATTTTTGTAGCACGCGTTCCGAACTCCGTAAAAAAATATGCGGAAGAAAATCCTGATTTTAAAATTAATTTAGATGAGAGTGAAGAAGAACTTGAAATACAGAAGAAGAAAAAGAAAAAATTAAAGCCTGCTAAAATATTTATTGCCGTTCTTATTATATTTTTATTTCTGAATTATCTATTTGAAATATTTCCTCAGTTTATTCCGAAAGATGAATCATTGCAGATTCTTTTACGGGCAGTATTGCTTGTCCTGTTTTGGCTTTTCGTATTTTCTCCACTGATAAAATTAATTTTCAGAAAGTGGCTTTCAAAGGCAAAGAATAAATATTCGGTTCAGTTAAGAGATTTGATAAATTTTCTGCCGCAGACAAGGAAAATTTTAACTCTCTCCTATAAAAAAACGAAACAGGAACACGGTAAGCTCCGCATTCCTGCTTTTGTAAAGCTTCTTACGGCAAATCTTATCTACGATTAGTTGCCGATTGCCGGCTTATAGTTGTCGGGGAAATATTTTATAAAAACTAACAATTATTTTACTAAGACCAATCTGTTTGTCAATGTTTTTCCGTCGACATTCAATCTTGCAAAATATAATCCGCTTGCTAAATTTTCTCCGCTGAAATTAATTTCATGTCTGCCTGCATTTTTAAATCCGTTATCAATTTCTTTTAATTCATTTCCAAGTGCATCATAAATTTTTAATGAAATAAAATTAGCTTTCTTTAACTCGTAAATTATTTTTGTATTTGGGTTGAATGGATTTGGATAATTCTGATGCAAAGCAAAATCAGTATAGAATGTTGTTTCCGTCTGACCTATCCCTGAAGGTCCCGGGGGTAAATCAAAGAAGTAAACTCCTGCCCCTGTTCCTGAAACGCCTGCATACATCTTTCCCGAAGATACCAGTAACGGTGTTACACTTCCTGTAAGATTTGCATTAGTCCAGTTTGCACCGCCGTTGGATGATTGAAAAACGCCTCCGTTTCCTCCGACAGTTATGTATTGATACAAAGGTAATGTTACAGCACTTCTCATTGCACCGGTCATATTCCCAAGTACTGTCCATGTCAATCCCTGATTGGTAGATTTATCAAGATTATATGGAGAGGTTGTGGACACCTGATATAAATCTCCTGTTGCCGTATTCTGATGAATGTAGTAACAATTTTTCCCGGGATTCAGATTCTGGCTAAACGTTGCCCCTGCATCAGTAGAACGGTAAAAACCAATTCCTAATCCTCCGGCAGATGTTACTCCGACATAAATAATATTCTGATTATTCCTGTCTACTAATACAGGCAGGCAGTTTAATCCTGTCAACGCAGTATCAAATGAAACTCCGCCGTTTGTGCTTCTGAAAAATCCTGTAGCAGTTGTAACATAAATGTTTCCGGCTTTGCTGCAAGTAACTCCCTGCGGATTTTTACCCATGAAAAGTGAGGTAGGAAGAACGGTGAAATTTACTCCGCCGTTTGTTGACTTCAAAAGTCCGTTTGAAAAATTCGCAACGTACATATTCCCCGGAGTACCGAGTGTATCAAAACCAAATCCCCACATTGTTTGTCCGGTCCCTATGAAAATTGTATCCCATGTATTTCCCTGATTAGTTGATTTCCAGATACGGGAATTAGTTGAGGTCAATCCTCCCGCGTAGGTGTTACCGAACCTGTCCTGCGCTAGGCTCCAAACACTTCTTCCGTCTAACTTCAAAGTCCAGTTTTGAGAAAAAGCATTTGTAAAAAATAATACAAAGAAAATTAATAGTAATTTCTTCATAAATATATTTTTTAAATTTTAAACAAATATCTTAAGCTGAATAGGAAGGCATTCGGTCTCTTAATTCCCTGGAAGTCAACTGAATATTCATTTGAGTGAACAGGGATTTTATAGGAGAACTCTGCCATAATAGATGAAAAGAAAATTGTCTGCAATCCTAGAAAAGTATCCATACGAAAGCCGCCTGAGTTTGGCAAAGGCTCGCCGTTAAATTTATTCTTGAAAAAATAATACGCTTTATTTTCCATGTAGAGATTTATATTAACATCGTTGTAGCCAGAGTATTCACCGGGGAAGGCAAGGTAGCCGAATGCAAGAGTCCAGTCGAAATAATCGCCAAACTTAAAATCATTCTCGGGAATATTTATGTTCCACCCCATCTCACCTGTAGCTGCGAATTTATGAATAAGCAGAGTTGCAATTAAATCGTTTCTGTATGTGATGTTATCCGAGCTGTGAAAATCTATTACCGGAACAGTTACCTGAAAAGCATTTGAGTTGGAATTACTATAATCAATGAAAGTTACTGTATGTCCGGGGTGGAGTTCGTATGTAACAGTACCGTTTCCGTTTTCAACTCTTGTAGGATTGAGAGGAATATTTACACCCGTCTGCCATGCTGCGCGCAAATGATAATTTTTTTTATCGTTCTGATAAAATCTGTATCGCGTTGCTATATCATAGTTGCCGAGTAATTTATAGTTGCTGTTAGTGGTGTAGTAAAGTGAATTGTATACAGTGAGATTGCCCAAAATCCCGTAATTGACTTCAAGGCTGTTGTGAAAATATTTGAAGTCGTCATAGCCCATGAAATTATTTCTTAGTTCAACTCTGCCCTTTGCAAGATTCGCAGCAGGGTGAGACATAATGTATAACTCCTGTGAGTAAACAGATGTAACTAAGAGAAGTAATAAAAACGTTAATATCTTTTTCATGGTTCAATTTACAGTAATTCGATTTTAAAAAAAAATAATTTCGCTTAGTGTACTTAACCACAGAGGTCACAGAATTGAAACACAGAGAACGCAGAGAGTAGAGTGGAAATATTAAGGTTAAAAAATCTAAATTCAAAAATATGATAAAATTGAAATTGTTAAGTCTTTTTCAAAAAATTTTTTAATTTTCTTTCTGTCCTCTGTGGAAATTCTCTGTGTTCTCTGTGGTTAAGATACCGACGTAAGTAACTTCCTGTATAAATTATGGCACTGTAATTTGTTCTGCAAAATTATAAATTAAATGTTTACCAAATTCTACATGGCTAAAAGATTAACTACTAAAACTATAAAGAGTACAGCAAAGACCGATGCTAAAAAGAACGGCAAGAATAATGAAAAGGTGTTTGACGGACTTCCTGATCCCAAGAAATTTATTATTATCCGAGGTAATAAGGTTAACAATCTTAAGAACGTAGATATCGATATTCCGAAGTATAAGCTTGTTGTTGTAACCGGGGTGAGCGGTTCCGGGAAGACTTCGCTGGTATTCGATACAATTTATGCAGAGGGGCAGAGAAGATATGTTGAAAGCCTTTCATCCTATGCAAGGCAGTTTCTTGAAAGAATGAATAAGCCCGATGTTGACTACATCTCCGGGCTTGCGCCTTCAATGGCGATTGAGCAGAGAACAGGTGCAAAGACTGCGCGTTCGACTGTCGGCACATCAACTGAAGTTTATGATTATCTAAGATTGCTTTTTGCGCGCGTGGGAAAAATTTATTCTCCGGTCAGCGGAAGGATTGTTTACAAAGATACAACCGATTCTATTATTAAGGAAGTATCGGGAATTGTCGGCGCAAAAAAATCTACAAGGGTTTATGTCTATTATGAAATTCATATTACGAAGGATATTGATACAAATCTTTTGCTTGAGTCGCTTAAGTCAAAGGGATATTTTAAAATCCTTGAAGACGGTGAGAGCTTTGATTTGAACGAAATGGATACGAAGCAGATAAGCAAAGCATTCAAGAAAGATAAGACTGTTAAAATATTAATAGACAGATTCGGATTCCAGGAAGGGGATTTGGAATCCATCTCACGTCTGAACGACTCGATTGAAACTTCATTCAGAGAGAGCGAAGGGTACGTTGTTATAAGAATTTATCACGAAGATGATTTTGATGATTATCCGTTCAACCGATATCTTGAAAAAGACGGAATGCGATTTATTGAACCGGAGCCGAGATTGTTTTCCTTCAACAATCCTTACGGCGCATGTGAGAAATGTCAGGGATTTTCCCGCACGATGGATATAGATATGGACCTCGTTATTCCTAATAAAAAGCTTACGATTTTTGGCGGAGCGATAGCAGTTTTCTCCACGCCTAAACATTCATTCAATCTTACTCAGTTATTGAGAGTCGCAAACAAAGCGGGGCTTGACACTCACAAACCATTCTATCTTTTAACAGATGAAGAGAAAGATATTGTGTTCAAGGGGTACGGAGATTATGTAGGTATATATAAATTTTTTAAGACAATAGAAAAAGAAGCGGCGTATAAAATTCATTACAGGATTTTACTGAACCGTTACAGGAATTTTACTATATGTAATACATGCGGCGGCTCGCGATTAAGACCGGAAGCATTGTATGTTAAAGTCGGCGGCAAAACAATTTTTGATATTGTGAAAATGAAGATAAGCGATGCTTATAAATTTTTCAGAGACCTACAGCTTGATGAATACGATAAGAAAATCTCCGAAAGAATTATGGAGGAAATTACTTCGCGCTTGAAATATCTCAATGATGTTGGTCTAACTTATCTTACATTGGACAGATTGTCAAATACCCTTTCAGGCGGGGAATCACAGAGAATAAATCTTTCAACATCGCTTGGCTCTTCATTAGTAGGTTCGATTTATGTGTTGGATGAGCCGTCGATAGGACTTCATCCCAGAGATAATGAGAAGCTTATCAATATAATGAAGTCGCTGCGCGATATTGGAAATACTGTATTGGTTGTTGAGCATGATTCCGATATGATGAGAGAAGCTGACTGCATAGTTGACGTTGGTCCGCTGGCAGGAGAGAACGGCGGGGAGATAATCTTCATAGGTGATTACGATAAAATACTGAAAGATAAAAATTCTCTTACGGGAAAATATTTATCGGGAAGAATGAAGATAAATATTCCTATTCATAGAAAGCCGGTGAACAAAGAAACAAAATTTATAGATATAAGAGGGGCGCGTGAAAATAATCTGAAGGATATAAATGCAGCTATACCATTGAACATGTTTACTGTAATCACAGGAGTGAGCGGCTCGGGAAAATCTACTCTGATAAACGATATTTTGTACGGCGGGCTGAAGAAAAAACTTGAAGGCAGTTATAACGAAAAAATCGGTGACCATGACCATTTGTACGGCTCTGAAAATATTGATGCTGTTGAGTTAGTTGACCAGTCAGCTATAGGGAAAACTTCGAGAAGCAATCCCGTTACATATATAAAGGCATTCGATGTTATAAGAGAAACGTTTGCGAAGACTTTGGCAGCCGAGCGAAAAAATCTTTCGGCAGGATATTTTTCATTCAATGTGCCGGGCGGGAGATGCGAGACATGCGAGGGAACGGGACAGATAAAAATTGAAATGCAGTTCATGGCAGATATAGTGCTTGAGTGTGAAGTCTGCCGCGGAAAAAGATATAAGCAGGAAGCGCTTGATATAATGCTGAAGGGAACAAATAACGTTCAGAAAAATATAAGTGAAGTGCTTGAGATGACGGTGAATGAAGCTATCGGATTTTTCAAACCATATCCGAAAGTTTCGAAAAAATTGAAAGTGCTTGATGATGTTGGTCTTGGATATTTAAGACTTGGTCAATCCGGCGCAACGCTTTCAGGCGGAGAGTCACAGAGAGTGAAGCTTGCTTACAATCTTACCTTTCAGGAAAAAGGAGTTAACACATTATTTATATTTGATGAGCCGACAACAGGACTTCATTTTCATGATGTAGCAAAATTATTAAAAGCATTTGATGAGCTTATAAAAAAAGGAAACTCAGTTGTAGTTATTGAGCATAATCTTGATGTAATTAAATGCGCTGATTATATAATTGATTTAGGACCGGAGTCGGGTGATGAAGGCGGTGAAGTTGTTGCTATGGGAACTCCGGAAGAAGTCGTGAAGGTAGCAAGGAGTTATACAGGGAAGTTTTTGAAGAAGATGCTGTAAGTTGTACTCCTAATTTTGAATTATTTACCACTCCCTGCTTTAAATTGCCACGCCTTTTAAGGCGTGGATACTAGATTCTACCCTTCTAATGCCCTTCAGGGCAAACATTATTTTGGCTAAAGCCAAAAACTTTAATACTTAATTTTTGTCCACGACTTAAAAGTCGTGGCAATTTTTCCGATTTAAGAATCCGTTCGTGAAATAGCGAATAGATTATTACTTCCCACTCACAAAATCCAAACAAATCGAGTTCATACAATATCTTAATCCTGTCGGGGCAGGTCCGTCATCGAATACGTGCCCTAAGTGGCTTTCGCATCGCGCGCAGACTACTTCATCACGAGTCATTCCATGCGAGTTATCCGTCACATTCATTACGCTGTTAGCATTGAGCGGCTGCCAGAAGCTCGGCCAGCCTGTGCCTGAATCAAACTTTGTATCTGAGCTGAAGAGCTCCAGTCCGCATGCAGCGCATTTATAAATTCCTTTTTCGTGGTTATCCCAGTACTTTCCGGTGTAGGCGCGTTCAGTACCTTTCTCACGCATCACTTCATATTGCTCGGCAGTCATTAACGCTTTCCATTCTTCAGCTGATTTTTTTACTTTACCTTTGTATTCAGTGGTGTCTGATGTTTTTTTGTATGGCGGCACGGTATTTACTTTTTCAGAAGATTTAACTGAACATCCGTAAATTATAACTAAAGATAAAATTGATATTGAAAATATTTTTATAAATTTCATTGATAGAATTAAATTTAATTGTATAGTTTTGATAACAATAGAATCATTAAAATGATTTCTATTTTAATACGGATAAATTCCGGTAACAGATTTGTCATAAAAATTGAATTTTTACTGTGAGTAAAATTTAATATTTTATATATTCTTAAAAAATACCTCAAACTAAAATAAATGGAAAATTTACACGGATGGTTGAAAGAACTTCATACCACTATTGATGCAATGAACCCTGAAGGTTTTGCAAGCTACATCAAAGAAGACGGCGCATTCCGCTTCGGCAATATGGAACCTGTCATAGGAAGAAAAGCTATTGAAGATGCAGTAAGATATTTCTGGACAACAATAAAAGGCTCGCAGCATAAAATTGTAAACGCATGGCAGAACGGCGACTTTATCACATGGCAGGGAGAAGTTCTTTATACAAGACATGATGATAAACAGGTTAAAGTTAACTTTGTAAATATTTTTAAAATGGAAGGCGATAAGATTGCCGAGTATTTAATTTATATAGATAATACTCCGGTGTACGCGTAATTAATAATTTATAATATTTTGTTTATGAAAAGCAGAGTTAGAAATCGCTCTGCTTTTTTGTTATTATATTGTTAACCACCCCCTTCTTATTAAGGAGGGTGCGAACTTGTGTTTTGGAATCCTCTCAAGTACTTTCAAACAATAAATTAAATTTATGTTCTGATACCGCCCCCTCAGTCCCCCTCTCCCGCTAAAGCGGGACTTGATAATTGGTAGCTTGTGAAGGAGGGGGAAGTCTTGTACTTCATAATTCATCCCGCTAAAGACGGGACTGCGCTTCGAACAGTAACTCATAATTCATAACTCATAATTCATAACTCATAATTCATAATTCTTAATTCTCATCTTCTGTCAATACATTTCGAAATATTTTTCCCTATTAGTAGTAATAGGGAGAACTCACTCAAATTATTTTTTCTTTCTGATTAGTTTCCATCTTAATACCATTTTGCCCCCTCTTTAGGGCAACTATATACTTAACTGACCCATTATAATTCTCCCATTCGTAAGTCCAGCTTTAGCGGGAGAGGGGAGTCCCGACGAAGTCGGGGAGGGGTGTTTGAGAAAACACCCTCCGTCTCGCCTTTGGCTCGACACCTCCCTCAAGGGAGGAATTAGTTCAAGGGTCTGTCAAGAATATGATTACCTTAATAAGAGGAGGTTGGGGGTGGTCAACTTAATCATAAAGGAAAAATAATTATGCATAACATGCAAATAAAAATGAAATTCATAAGATTAAAAGCAGAAGGTATTCCGATTTACAAAATCGCGCATGCGCTTGGCGTGCACAGGACTACGCTTACATTGTGGCATAAGGAGTACGCTGATTTAATTCTCATTGCAAAGCAGGATTACCTGGACGAACTGCTTTATGAAAATGAAAACACGAAGCTTCACAGGATTGAATCAATATCCCGTCAGCTCAGCAGATTATATGAGATGCTGGATAATGAGGAGAACGTGCAGATTTCAACCGGATATCATGGCGAAATTCTGGATCTCATAACTAAATATACTAAGCTGCTTCAGCTTGAAACCAATGAGAAGCATATTGAAAGACTTATAAAGAATAACAGAAAAGAAACGGAGGCTGGCAATGCAGGAAGTAAACCAAAAAATATCTGGGTTACTGATATGGAAAATTTCAGAAAACATCAGCCTGAAGAAGAACCTGTAGAAGAGATAAATGACGATGAAAGTACCGCTGAGAAAATTGTTGAAGTTGATGAAGTAGATACAACTCTTGAAATGTATGAGGATGCGGAAGTATGCAGGGATTTTACAGATGAAGAACCGGAGATACAGGAAATATTTAACAGAACAATAAAAAGAAGCAGTAGAAGAAAGGAGGAAGAAGAATCCGTCAAAAATCCGTCAGAGAATGAAAAACTAAATCAGGAGAATATGGAAGAAAAAGAGGAAGGCGAAGAATCCGTCAATCCCGCTTCCCGCTAAAGCTGGACAAGAAAGACGGGACTGAACTTCGTTCAGAAATCCGAGGTTGAAGGAAAAAAATTCAGAAGAAAAAATAGCCGAAAAGAACAGCATGAAATCCGTCAATCCCGCTTCCCGCTAAAGCTGGACAAGAAAGACGGGACTGAACTTCGTTCAGAAATCTGAGATTGAAGGAAAAAAATTCAGAAGAAAAATTAAATGAAAAAAGTACAGCATGAAATCCGTCAATCCCGCTAAAGACGGGACTGAACTTCGTTCAGAAATCCGAGATTGAAGGAAAAAAATTCAGAAGAAAAAATAGAGGAAAAAAGAACAGCATGAAATCCGTCAATAATTCATCAGGCAAGGAAGAATTTTCAAAAAAGAAATTGAGGAAAGCAGAGCATGAAATCCGTCAAAAATCCGTCAAAATAAATAGAGGAAAAATATCGATAGTCTGTAAAAAAATATTACTTGATTTCAAAAAAGAATTATGGTAATATTGTTGTCGAACAGCGACGGCAATATTAAATGGAACTAGTAATATCAAAATTAGAGAGCTTAAACTTCAAGGAATATGAAGCGAAGATATTGCTTGAGCTTATAAAAGCAGGTATTCTTTCGGCATCTGAGCTGGCAGAGAAAACCAAGGTGAAGCGAAGCACTGTATATGATGCTTTGAAGAAATTCACCTCTAAGGGATATTGCAATGAAATTGAGACTAATTCAATTACACAGTTTCAGATAATTCCTCCTGAAATTATCGGTGATAAAATAGGGAGTGAATTAAAGAGAGGCCATCAGGCATCTTTAAGAGCTGTTGAACAGATTACTACAGAATTAAAGAAGGTATATAAAGTAAATGAATCTGAAGAAAGTAAATTCATAAATGTTGAGTTAATAAGAGGGCATAATAAGCACAGAGACCAGAAGTTTTTAGAGCTTTTCAAAAAGGCGAAGTCGGAAGTACTTTTTATGGTCAGGTTAGAGTATCAGATAATAGATGAGCTTGATGAATCTGCCAAAGCTTTTTTAAAAAAAGGCGGAGTAATAAAATCGATTTATGAGATAGGAAGTGAGTTCAGTATTCAGAAAAATAATGTTTCAAAAAAAAGTGATTTAAGCTTTGTACTTGATACACTGGAGAAGTTTGAAAAAGCAGGTGAGCAGCCGCGAGTTTCTGAAATGCAGTTATCAAATACAACGATAATAGACAAAGAAATTGTTTACATGAATATTATCGATAAAAAAATTCCGCGTCATAATAATTCAGATATTGTAATAAAAAATAAGGAGTCAGCTAAAAATTTTATAGATCTTTTCAACCACTACTGGGAAAATTCATATACGATTACTGACTATAAAAAGTTAAAACTTAAATGAAAAAATTAACAATTATAAATCCGGTTATATTTGTTATAGTATTTCTCACAGCATATTGCTTTATAGAGACTAACAATGTAATGTGCCAGACAGAGAAGAATTGTCCGGCTGGACATGAAGATGATAAAAATGTCTTGTATGGAAAAGTAAGATATACAACCAGCACAGGAATAGATACTTTTGCCACAGATGGCAATGTAAAATTATTCAAAGTAAATCCGCCGAGCTCAGATGTAATAGCAATAGATTCATCCAGAATAAATAATTCAGGTTATTATAGCATAGTTGGTTTTCCTCAAGGAGAATATTACATAGTAGCTTATCCAAATGATAAAGATGAAGATTATATGATATCATTTTATCCTTCGGGTCAGTTATGGAATACAGCCACAAAAATTATAATACCACCCGGTCCCGGGCAGGTAAGGACTTGTAATATCCGTTCTGAACCAATGAAAAGAACAGGAGGCGCGACACCGGTACAGGGAGAGACGGCTGATTCTTCAAATCATAATTACAAGCTGAGAAATTCTATAATAATAGCAAAATCGGGAAATGAATACAGAGGCTTTGCGATGACAAATAATCAGGGAAAATACATAATAAATTCATTGCCTCCGGGAAATTATTCTATAACAGCAACACGATTTGGTTATAAAAATATCTCCCAATTAGCGACTATAACATCATCACCTGCCACAATAAATTTTTACATGGCAAAGGATACATCATACAGTATTTCGGTTAACAGCGATGAAACAATTGTTAAGAATTTTAAGCTGATGCAGAACTATCCTAACCCGTTTAATCCCAGCACAGAAATTGTTTTCAGTCTGGAAAAAGGAATGAACATAAAGCTTGCCGTGTATTCGATTGAAGGTAAAATAATAAAAGAGCTTGTAAACGGATACAGAGGTCAGGGAGAATATAAAGTTCACTTCAGCGCCGATAATTTATCATCAGGAATTTATAACTATGTATTGGAAACGGAAAACGGACAAAGGGAATCAAAATTAATGGTATATACAAAATAAATTTGCTAAATAATTTTATAAACTAAAAAAACGAAAACAAAGATTCACCGATTCACCATTACATCTTTAATTAACGGTTTCACATCTTAAGCCGGGGGGCTATAAACATAAAGGGTTGTGAAATCGTTAATGAGGAGAATTGAATTACATAATTCCTTTCTTTTAAAATTCTCGCCTCAAAATGCAGTACAGCCGTTTTTCCCTCTCCCGGAAGGAGGGGAATTCGGCTGTTTCCTTTTTAGTTAGAAAATATTTGAAAATTAGTGAATTTTTGGGATTGAAAAGGTGGGGAATTTTTGCTAAATTGTAGTTTGTATCAATTTCGGTCCCATCGACTAGGGGTTAGGTCGTCACTCTTTCACAGTGAAAACACGGGTTCGAATCCCGTTGGGACCGCAAACATAAATCCCTGTAATCTATAAATGTTACAGGGATTTTGTTTTTTAGGCTAGTTTAATCCGTTAGCAATCCGTTAGCACTTTTCAGAGTCTTATGAAGCTGACATCGGTCTCATTTAATTTCTTCCTTACAACACCAGAATTCTTATTGATATAATACTTCGCTGTGGTATTTATGGACTTATGCCCTAATAAATACGCTACAGTAAGTCCATCCACTCCATTATCAATTAACTTAGTAGCAAACGTCTTCCTGAAAGTTTTAAGATCGAATTCCTTAGTTATATCAAGAGATTTTTTCAATCTTTTAAATTTTCTTCCCACAAGATGTGGTTTGTAATCAGGAAAAAGTAGTTCGGAGGGGGAGCGTGCAACTATATTAGGAAACTCCTCGCGAATAAAATTCAGCAGCTCATCATAAAGAGGAAATTCAATTTCCATGTTCGTTTTTGAGATAGAAATCTTCATAACGTTCTTTGCTAAATTTATATTCCCATAAATTTGATTAGTTAAATCACCCGGTCGCATTCCGGTTAAAGTTAGCAACCCTAAATATTTATAAAACAGTCTGTCCGAATTTTTTGCATGATCCAGAATAGTATTAATTTCTGTGTCACTCATAATTATAATATTTCTGTGCTCCGGTTTCGGAACGAGTTTTTTATTGATTGGAGATCGTGTAATAATATTTTCATCAATCAAACTATTAAACAATGTCCGGATAATTTGCAGGTCTGAACGAAGGGTTGTGATACCAACTGTCTCTTTTCTTTTACAAATGTAGTTTGAAATATGTGAAAGATTTATTTCAGTTACAATTGTTTCAGCACCCACAATATCTTTAAACA